>CAMTJB010000167.1 GCA_947072715.1 uncultured Fusobacteriaceae bacterium
AATGGATCTTTTGATCCAGTTGGAATAAGACCTACAGCAAAACATCCTACAAGAGTATCTAATTTATCGCATATTCCTGCAATAGCCCCTTCTATACCTGAAGGTAAAATATCTCCTTGGAATCTTGGATAGTAATGTTCTTTTATCCCTATTGAAACCTCTTTATTTTCCCCTGATTTAAGTGCATATTCTGCTCCCATAAATCCTTGAAGTTTTGTAAATTCTTTTTCTCCAATCATGTTAGATACTAAATCTGCTTTACAAAGATATATCGTTCTCTCTATATTTTCTTTTTTAGTCTCTAAACCACATTTTTCAACTATTGAACCAGCTATCTTTTGCATTCTCTCTATTTTATCATAGATAGTTCCTAAATCTTTTTGATATACAACTGTTTTAAGCTTATCTACACTCTTATAAAGAGGCTCTTTTAAATCTTCATTATAGAAAAATCTTGCATCTGAAAGTCTTGCAGAAATAACTTTTTCATTTCCTTTTCTTACGTATTCAGAACCTTCAATTCCATTTCTTACAACTATAAATTTAGGTTGTAACTTTCCATCTTCATTTAAGATTGGAAAATATCTTTGGTGTACTTGCATACTTATAATTAAAACCTCTTGTGGAACCTCTAAGAAATCTGAATTAAATGTTCCAACTAATGGATAAGGATACTCAACTAAATTTGCAACTTCATTTAAAAGTTCCTCTTCTACAACTGCTTTTTCACCTTTTTCTACACAATTTTCATTAATTAATTTCTTAATTAAATCTTTTCTCTCTTGAATATCAATGATTACATTATTTTGTCTGATTTTATCAAAATATTCATCAGCAGAATTTATTGTAAATTCCTCACCAAAGAATCTATGTCCTCTTGATTTATTCCCACTGCTTAACCCTTCTATATCAAAGTTTAATACCTTGTTATCTAAGAATGCTAAGAACCATTTTAATGGTCTTGCAAATCTAGTTTCTTTGTCAGCCCATTTCATTGATTTTGGAAAAGATAGCTCTAAAACTAATGCTTTTAACATTTCAGGTAGTAAATCTTCTGTATTTCCGCCTTTCATGAACTTTTTAACAGCTATATATTCACCTTTTGGTGTTGATACAACAGTCATTCCTGATACATCTACACCTTGAGATTTTAAGAATCCTAATCCTGCTCTAGAAATCTCTCCTGAATCACTGAATGCTACTGATTTTGCAGGTCCCATATTAACAACATCTAAATCCTCTTGCTCTTGTGCTACTCCTTCAACGTATAATACTAGTCTTCTTGGAGTACCAAAAGTTTTAATAGACTCAAATTTTACTCTATTATCATTTAATTTTTTTCCCATATTCTTCTTTAATTCTTCTAAAGCATTATCTAGAAATCTTGCTGGTATCTCTTCCATACCAATTTCAAATAGTAATTTCATGTATACTCAACCTCTCTATGTTATTTTTTTAAAAGTGGATATCCTAATGCTTTTCTATTCTCTACAAATATTTCAGCACATCTTTTAGCTAAATTTCTAACTCTTAGTATATAAGACATTCTTTCCGTTGTTGAAATAGCTCCTCTTGAATCTAAAACATTAAATACGTGAGAACATTTTAAAACAAAATCATATCCTGGCATAACTAATCCATTATCAAGAGCTAATATAGCTTCTTGCTCATAATCATCAAACCATCTAAAATGTCTTTCTAGATTTGCAACTTCAAAAGAATATTTAGAATTTTCATATTCATATTGGAATCTCATTTCTCCATACTTAACACCTTTTGTCCATTCTAAATCATAAACATTTTCTTTGTTTTGAATGTAAAGTGCTAGTCTCTCAAGACCGTATGTTATTTCTGATGGAACAATTTCTAACTCTAATCCTCCAACTTGTTGAAAATATGTAAATTGCGTTACTTCCATTCCATCTAACCAAACTTCCCATCCAAGTCCCCATGCACCAAGTGTTGGAGATTCCCAATCATCTTCAACAAATCTTATGTCATGTTTTTTAGGATCTATTCCTAATACTTTTAAACTCTCTAAATATAACTCTTGTATATTTAAAGGAGATGGTTTCATTATTACTTGAAATTGATGATGTTGATATACTCTGTTAGGGTTTTCTCCGTATCTACCATCTTTTGGTCTTCTTGATGGCTCAACATATGCTACGTTCCAAGGCTCTGGTCCTAAAGACATTAAAAATGTATTAGGGTTAAATGTTCCCGCACCTGTCTCTATATCATAAGGATTTCCTATTATACACCCTTGCTTTCCCCAAAAATCTTGTAGTGCAAATATCATTTCCTGAAATGTCATTCTTTATTCCTCCTAATAAAATAATCTATAATAATTAAAAATAATCCTATATTTATCCATACATCAGCTAAATTAAATATATAAACCCAGATTCCATTAAAATCTAACATATCTACAACATATCCTCTAAATAGTCTATCTAACATATTACCAATAGCACCTGAAAATATAAATGAATAAGCTAATTTTTCTATTTTATCTGATTTCTTTAAGTATTTTAAAGAGTAAATAGCTATTCCTATAACTGCCAGTATTGTAAACACTGAAATTATCTGAACTTTATCTTGAAATAATCCAAAAGCCACCCCTCTATTTCTAACATATGTTAAATGGAAAAACTCTTCCACAATGGGAAAAGTTTCTCCTAAATAAAATCTATTAACAATCATTTGTTTACTAACTTGATCTAAAATTATAAGAATCGATATTAAAATTATATATATCACTTACTCTTCCCCTTTTATAACATTACTCCTGTACATCTTGGGCATAAGTCTGCATGATCAGCGTTTGTACCTAATTGTGTAGAGTATTTCCAACATCTTTCACATTTTTCTCCATCTGCATGCGATACTTTTATAGATAACTCAAGGTTTTCTTCCCCATTTACAAAAGTGTCATCTTTAGTATTTACAATTTTTACTTCTGAAACTATCGTTGCAAGTTCAAGTAACTCTCTATTATCATTTATAAATTTAGCTAACTCTGCATTTTCTGAATATAATTCAACTTTTGCATCTAAAGAGTTTCCTATTATTTTATTTTCACCTTGTCTTGCTACTTCTAAGTATTTGTTAACATCTTTTCTGATTTTAGCAATAGTGCTCCACTTTTCATCTAAAGAATCGTTAATCCACTCATCATTATTTTCATACCATTTTGTTAATAATACTGATTCTGCATCCTTCATAACTTCTGGTAAGTTATCCCAAATTTCTTCTGCTGTAAATGATAATACTGGTGCTATCATCTTAGTTAAAGTTAATAAAATCTCACACATAACAGTTTGAGCTGATCTTCTCTCTTTTGAATCAGCTTTTTCAGCGTATAATCTATCTTTGATTATATCTAAATAGAAAGCTGACATCTCTATTCCAGCGAAATAGTGAATCTCTTGGAATAAGTTATAAAACTCATACTTTGAATAAGATTCTGTTACTACTCTCTTTAATCTCTCTAATTTATTTAAAGCCCATTTATCAACTTCTAGTAAGTCTGCATAAGCTACTTTATCCTTTTGAGGATCAAAATCATTTGTATTTCCTAATATATATCTAGCTGTATTTCTTACTCTTCTATAAGATTCAGCCATTTGCTTAACTATATTGTCAGATATTTTTACATCTTCACTATAGTCTACTGAAGCACACCA
>CAMTJB010000168.1 GCA_947072715.1 uncultured Fusobacteriaceae bacterium
ATATTCTGAAGAACTTTCTTTTGATAAATTTCTATGTTTATCTGACCATTCTCTTATGGTAATTTGTTCAGGCATTGTAAATACTCTCTCAATAATTTCTTTAAGTAGCTTCTTCGCTCTCTCCATACTGCTCGTTGACACTGTTCATCATCTCCTCAAACTCTTTTAACTCTTCTGTTGCAAGTAATACATGTTTTAATATTACTTTCTCGTATTGCTTCTCTTCCTTCCCATAAAGTTCAGGTGGAATTTTTTTAGGTAATGATAATACTTTACTTTTAAATCTAAAAAGCATTGCTGATATTAGTAAACTAACATCATTTATATGAATATAATTACCTTCTAGAATTTGAAGTTTTGCATCATTGAGTTTTCTTCTAGATTCATTCAAATTCTTTTCGATTGATTTATCATCTGTTCCATTTGCTTTTTCTATAAAAATATCAATACATTCTAAAAAATTATATTTAGCTGGTCCTATTCTTGCAGCTTTAAAATAATCCCTTACTTTTCTTTCTGAAAACTTAAATCTCTTTGCAAGTTGTGATTCTGTTGCACTTATTATCTGTTTCTTTACCATGTCGCTTTTCCATGTTCTCTTAAAATTTTCTGTATCTCGCAAACTCCTTGCCATTGTATCTGTCTTACAAAAACTTTTTTTATAACATTTACTTCTTTTTCTGTATAAGTTTCAAATCTTGAAATTGGATCTCGAAATCTCCACACTCCAAACTTGTCACGATATTGTAAATTTAAATTTTCTAAAAATTTATTAAATTCATTTGTAGATTTAAAATTTGAATACCTTCTACGAATTTGTGTCATTGTAAATTTTTCTTTTCTATAATCTTTTTCCAAGAATTTGACCTCCTTTAGGTTTTTTTGACTAAATTATTTCTGGCAAGCCCTTAAAAAAATCTGACACGGCGATTTTTCAGGGGTCTCTCGGCAGCCCCTGTGCCTTTTTATTTCCATGGGAGGACCCAGACTCTAATCCTCTAGCTCTATGTCCTCGTTTTGATCTGTCTTTGCCAACTCTTTATCTAAGAGTTTCTTTCTTATCCTTGCTATTGCTATATCCAGCTTCTCACGTGTTGTTTCTATTCCTAATATTTGATTGCCTAACTTGTAAGCTTTTTTTATTGTTCCTGCTCTCATGCTATATATTTCTTCTGCTTTTTTAGTACAATTATTAGCTATTGCATCTTTTAACATGTCATTGGTGAGTTTCTTTTGAAGGTACGTATACTCTTTTTGATGAGTAATCTTATCCTTTTTAATATCCTCTGTTACTACTTCCTCTAGTTCTTGAAATACTATTTGTTTTATCTTTCCTTTTTCCCATTTTTCTAACGATGCACAATTTTTTAATGTATAAAAATTTACTTTATACTCAACTGCTAGGTCTAACAAGTTTTCTCCCACTTCATATCTTGTTTGTATTTCTATCTTCATCTTCTTAGGAATAGGATTATAAAGACCCTTTTTAGTAGTAGTTTTTTTCTTCTTTTTTTCTTCTTCCATTACTACTCCTCCATGTCACAATTAAGTCATAAAATAGGTTTAATTTATTAGCATTGTTATATAGTAAATTGATACTATTTTGTGACCTTACTTTTTCATTCCTTTTTCCTTTATTTACAAGGAATTAAATCTGTTTTATACCTTCCCACTAATTGTGAATAGTGGGGAAAATATAATTTGCCAAATAATTTAACTTTTCTAAATTATCATGGCAAATATATTTGCTTCTTACTCTTTCTATTTCTCTTTTCCAATGTGCCTTATCATGTTTATGAATTAGTTCTTCTAAGAAGGTGTAATCAAAAATCCAGTAATCTTCTAGATGCCTATACACATTCCTTGATGATGTTCTATTATTCTCTCTAGCTAACTTTGCTGCTCTCTTAAAAGCTAAATATTGAATCTCTAAGTTAGGTTTTATATGGTTTTTTATATTATTCTCTGCGTTAACTTTTAGTTTCTTAGCACAATGATTTTTAAAGATTGATTCTAATATGTGAAAGTTATCTAGCAAACTTTCTAGCTTTGTGTCTATGCTATTCACTCTTGTATAGTAGTTATATATCGCTCCTGTAAATCTCCACTCAAGTCTTGTAATTGGTATATTAAGTAGTGAAGAATCATTTATTTCAGCAGTCTTGTCATATACTATTCCTGAATAACTTTGCCATTCACTTTGAATAGTTCTATCAGCATATAATTCTTTATATTTATATGATCCTTCATAGTTACTTATCTTTTTGGATTTTGGACTATTTATAAACATCACTGAAAATACTTCTTTTAAATCGTCAAAAGATTTATTTAAATTAATGTTTATTTCAATTTCTTTTATTTTTGCATTTGTTAAGTCTATTTCAATTCCATGTTTCTTTAGTATCCCTTTTAACTTATCTATTGCTTTTTTTATCTCTTCTACACCTGAATTACTTATATTATGACCATGTAGAATCTTATTTGGGTTAAACCTTAGATATTTATATTGTGTTATAGTATTATCGGAATATACCCTTACCACATTATCTAAAGAGAATAAGTTTTCATCTATTCTTATTCTGTCTTGGATATACCCTTTAGCTATTTCTTGTTTTACAATTGATTTATCATACTTTATTTCAAAGTCTGAAAGTTTTAACCAATCGATACCTATTTTCTCTATATTTTTCATGATGTATTCACTTCTTTACCATCCCCTTACCCGAACCTTATCAGTTCATCCAATTTTTTAGTCTTTAATAAAAATTTCCAAAAAAAAGAAGTCCCAGAATAGAATTTCTTCTATCCAGGACTTCATGAGTCTCTACCACTAAGGGTCTATTTAATTGAAAATATATTTACTTCACTACACTTACAAACTATTTTAAATTCTTCTCCATTAGATGAAAAATTAGTTTTACCAATTATTTCAACCCATCCATTTTCAAGTTTTCCTAATAAGCTATGGCATTTTTTACATCTTAACTTCAAGCAAACCACCCCATTATTTTTAAAGAGGTAAAATAGTTCTTATTTAAAGAATAAACTATTTTATGTTAAAAATCAAATTTATTTTTAATTTTATTTAAAAATATTTTTGTATTTAATTTTAACCCTCTATTTTATATATAATTATATGGTAACATAAAAGTTAAAAAGTTGTGGTAATTATTTTATAAAGTATCAAATGGTTTCTAAGATATCACCTTTACAATAATACTTCCAAGAGCTTTGCATATATTATTCTCTATAAAGTAACACTCTATCTTGCTCTCTCCTATATAATCAAGCCTCTCCACTATCGAATAAATTTGAGGAGAAACAAATAATTCCCCTCTTATTTTATCTTTTTTTTCTGCTTCTTCTCCAGAATTTATTACTTTCCACAATATATTACAAGTATACTTATCCGATGCTTCAATCTCAATTAAAATTTCTTCCCCTCTTGAAAGATTATACTTCAGTTTATTATCAGCATCTTTTTCTTTTTTTAAGATACCCCCAATACTTCCATTTTTTATTATTTTAACACTCAAATCTATCTCTTTCATATAAGTTGTCTTTTCATATGAATCATCTATATTATTTACATTTCTATACGGTCCTAATAAATATTCTATATACCAATCCGTCTCTGATAACGCTTTATATAAT
>CAMTJB010000169.1 GCA_947072715.1 uncultured Fusobacteriaceae bacterium
TATTTAATTCTTCTGTAGCTATACCTTTTGAATTAAGTGTTTTTACAACCCATTCAGTTCTAGCTTCAGCATCAGGATGTCCAGGTTCTCCTTTTAATAAAACATATTGAATTTTTCCATCTTTATTTAGATCCCAGTTAGCATTTGCTGCCCATTTCTTAGCAATTAACTCACCTTGAATAACTCCTGATTCTTTAGAGTCTGTTCCTACATAGTAAATCTTATCATAAGAATTCATTACTTCTGCAGCAGGTTCTTTGTTATAAAAAACTACTGGTATATTTTTAGATTTTATTTTTTGTAATACAGTTTCTGCAGCAGCAGGATCAACTAAGTTAACGGCTAAAGCATCTACACCTTTTGATAAAAACACATCAATTTGCTCATTTTGAGCTGACTGGCTATTTTGAGAATCAACCATAGATAATTTAATACCCATATTTTTAGCTACTTCATCCATGTTTTTTCTTACAATAGCAATAAAGTTATCATCATATTTATAAAACGTAACTCCAATATTGCTTTCTTTTGCCGCTGTTTTTGTTTCAACTTTTTTTTCTTCAGCTTTATTCTCTCCACAAGCAACTAAAGAAACTAATAATGTACTTAACAATAATATTCTTGAAGTTTTTTTCATATAATTTTCCCCTTTAAATGTATTTTTATTATCTTAAAAGTTCGTATTTAATACTCTTCAAGTATAAAACAATCCATACGAAATGTCAACGAATTTTAATGGTATAAATTTTTCAGTTTACTCATTAATAAAATTTAAAAACCTTTCAAATCCTATTTTACCTTTAGAATTATCTTTATACACACCTGCATGAGATAAAACTTTTAAGAAAATCTCTCCCACTACGTCTTTTAATACTGTATCTATATTTTCTTTATTTAAGTTTTTAAACCTCTCCATTATCTCTTTAGCTAAATCAAAATGTTTATTTACATTAACATCTTCTTTTATTAACTTCATGCAATCAGGTTTTAAAATATAATCTCCTAAAATCTGAAGTTCTTCTTTTAATCTTCCTGGTAATATAGCAAGACCCATAACTTCAATTAATCCTATATTTTCTTTTTTTATATTATGAACCTCTGCATGAGGATGAAATATTCCTAAAGGATGCTCTTCTGAAACTCTATTATTTCTAAGTACTAAATCAAGTTCAAAGAGATCACCTCTTCTTCTTGCTATAGGTGTTATTGTATTATGAGGTTCATTATTAGTTGTTGATAAAATTTCATTTTCAATATCGCTATAAACTCTCCACTTATTTAAGATTTTTTCAGCTAAGTCTAATAACTCAAATTTATTTTGTGAATTAATTCTTATAACAGACATAGGCCACTTTACTATCCCACCTCTAACTGCTGGAAATCCATGAAAATCAAAATGCTTATCTATATGTGCTTTTGCCATGGGAAAATCATGTCTTCCCCCTTGAAAATGATCATGGGATAATATTGAACCTCCTACTATAGGTAGGTCTGCATTAGATCCTACAAAATAATGAGGATATTGCTCAGTAAACTCTAGTAATTTTTCTATACTATTTCTAGATATCTTCATAGGAGTATGTTTACTTGAAAAAATAATAGAATGTTCATTATAATATACATAAGGAGAGTATTGAATAAACCAATCTTCATTAGATAAAGTTATAGGAATCAATCTAAGATTCTGCCTTGCTGGATGATTTAATGTTCCAAAATATCCTTCATTCTCTCTACATAATAGACATTTTGGATATGATGAAGATTTTATATTCTTAGCTGCCGCTATAGCCTTTGGATCTTTTTCTGGTTTAGATAGATTTATTGTTAATTCTAAATCACCATATATAGTAGGAGATGTCCATTCTAAATTTTTATTTATTCTATCCATTCTTATATAATTAGAATCTTTTGAAAATTTATAATAATAGTCTGTTGCTAATTTAGGGAATATCGAGTATCTTTCATTGAACTTTTTTACTACTTCAGATGGACGAGGTAATAAACAATTCATTATATCTGTATCTAATAAGTCTCTAGAAGTAATACTATTTACTTCTATTAATTTCTGTTCCTCTGCCCAGTCTAAAATACTATCTAATATTTCAGAAGGTGTGTCTAACTCTTCTGCTGTTATCTCTTTAAAAAAATACTCTTGTAGTTTTAGCACCCCCATTATAGAGTTTCTGCTATATATCACATCTTCTTTTTCTATCAATTCTTTTTTTATAGCATAATTAAGCAATCTTTCTATTTCATAACAAATATCAGTCATATCATTACCCCTCTATTTTAAATCGATATGTAGTTTTTGCCCTATATGGATTTTTCTCTGTATATATACTTTTCTCCCAATTTTCCACATTTATATAATTTGGTAAATCTTGAGTTTCTAAACAGAAACCACCTCTTTTTATTGATTCTTTTCCTGATGATAAAACTCCTTCATTTCCCAAATAATTTCCTGAATAGAAAACAACTACCTTTTGATCTGTTTCTATCTCTAATACTCTTCCTGTTAATTGTTCATTCACAATCATTTCAGTTTTTTTATCTTTGTTAAGTATAAAAGGATGATCATACCCTCTTGCCAAAATTAAATCTTTGAAATTTATATTTATATCTCTCCCTATAGTTTTTAAATTTCTAAAATCTAATGGAGTATCTTTAACATCTATAAACTTCCCTGTTAAAGCACTAGTTTCATCTAACTCTGCATATTTATTACTATTAATAAAAAGCTCATGATTTAATATTCCTTGCGAGACATCCCCAGTTAAATTAAAGTATGTATGATTAGTTAAATTAAGTATTGTATCTCTATCAGTATTTCCTAAATAGTCTATTGTTAATTCATTATCTTTTAAAGTATACAAAACTTCAAACTTTACATTTCCTGGGTATCCCTCTTCTCTGTGTGGAGAAAAATAAGAAAGTTTTAAACTGTTAGTTAATTGCTCAACATTCCATAGCTTTCTATTTAATCCATTTACTCCACCATGAAGATGATTCTCTCCATTATTAATATCTAGTTTATATTGTATACCGTTTAAATTAAATAATCCTTTAGTTATTCTTCCTGCATTTCTTCCAGTAATGCAACCAAAATATGGTGATTTATTTTCATACTCTTCAACACTATTAAATCCTAAGACAATATTATCAACTTTATTATTCTTATCTCTCATTAGTATATCTGTAATTATACCTCCATAATTTATAATACCAACTTCTATAAATTCATTTTTTAAAATATATTTAAATACTTCTTCTCCATCTTTAGTTTTTCCAAAAAATATTTTATTCACACAAGCCTCCTATAAATCTTTTATTTCTTTCGCTCCTGATCCTATTTTTGCAATATAAAATATCGCTTTTAAAGATGTTTCATTCATATATTCATTACTTACATTTTCTATAAATTTATCTATTTTATCATTTTGAACTATTGCAACAGTACATCCTCCAAATCCAGCACCTGTCATTCTTGCTCCAACTACTCCCTCTTGTCTCCATTGAGCAGCAACTAAAGAATCAAGTTCTATTCCTGTTACTTCATAATCATCTCTTAAAGATATATGTGACTCATTCATAAGTTTTCCAAAAGTTTCAATATCACTATTGTTAAGAGCTGTAACCG
>CAMTJB010000170.1 GCA_947072715.1 uncultured Fusobacteriaceae bacterium
ATCTTTCCACCACTTTTCATTCCCTTATAAGGTGTCCATCCACATTTAGATATTATAGATTTATTATTAATCATATACACTTTTTTTAGGTCTACTATTACTAGATCTCCATCATAATCAATTTTAATTTTTCCCTTATTTTTTATTCCAAAAATCTTTGCAGGATTTTCACTCATAAGTTTTGTTAAAGTGTATAAAGATATCTTTTTATCTTGAACAGCTGATAGCATAAGTTCTAAGGAATTTTCAATACCTGGAATTCCAAACATTACTTTAGACATTTTTTCTTCTAATGTGTGAGGAGCATGATCAGTTCCTATTGTATCAATAACTCCATTTTTTATTCCTTCCCATAAAGCATCACAATCTTCTTCTGTTTTTAAATCTGGTTTCATATTCAGTAACATTTTATTTTCTTCATTTTTTTCTCTATCTTTGTTAGATAAAAATAGATGATGAGGAGTAACCTCTCCATAAATTTTTACCCCTTCTTTTTTAGCTTTTTCTAAAGCACTAATCTCTGTTGCTTTTGATAAATGGCATAAATAAAGAGGCTTGTGTGTCTTTTTTGCAAATTCAATTGCTGTATCAACTTTATCTTCCTCTGCATGAACAGATATAATTCTTGAAGCATTAAATATATTTTCAATAATTTTACTATCCTCTACAAGCATGTCACCTGTTGACATATTTAAGAATATTTTTGTTGATGCAATATCCTTTATAACCTTAGTAATCTCTTCGCTATTGTCAGATCTACTTCCACCAAAATGAAATCCGTAATCTACATAAGATCGATTTAGAGAGTTTGCTTTTTTTTCTTTTAAAGATATCTCTGTTATAGTATTAGGAACTGTATTTGGCATATCTATAAAAGTTGTAACTCCACCCTTAGCACAAGCCTTACTTCCAGTTATAAAATCTTCTTTATAACAAAGTCCTGGATCTCTCATATGAGTATGTGCATCAATTATTCCAGGTATTACATAGTTTTCCTTAGCATCTATAACTTTTAAACCCTCTAAATTTTCTAGTTTTATATTCTCATCTATTTCTAATATTTTCCCAGAATCACCAATTAAAATAGATGTAATAATTTCCTTTTCTTCAGACAAAATAATTTTAGCATTTTTTATAAGCAACAAAATTATACCTCCATTTAAATATTTACTTTAAACATTTAGAATAATTTATCTATTAAATACCATATTTTTCTGGAGCTTTATTCCAACTAGAAGCAGTTGTCATCTCTTCAGATGTTATATACTTATTCTCTTTTGCAACCTCTAATAAAGTTTCAAAATTTGATAAACTTGTCCATTTAATATTTTTCTCTCCAAAATTTTTATTTGCTTTTTCAAATCCATAAGAGAATATCGCTAAAACCTCAACTTCCATTGCTCCCTCTTCTAAAGAAGCATCTACAGCTTTGATTGAACTTCCTCCTGTAGATATTAAATCTTCTATTATTAGAACTTTTTTACCTTTAAATTCAGCTCCCTCTATCTGTCTTCCTGCTCCGTGAGCTTTCTTTTCTCCTCTAATATAAGCCATTGGTCTATTCATAGCCATTGCTATAAATGCTGCCCAAGGTATTCCTGCTGTTGCTGTTCCTGCTATAATATCAAATTTTTTACCTGTTCCTTCCATCTCTTCTATTTTCTTTATAAATCCTTCTACAACAACTGTTCTTTCAACTGGAAAACCTATCATTTTTCTATTATCACAATAAATTGGACTTTTTATTCCTGATACAAATGTAAATGGAGTCTGAACATTTAATCTTACTGCCTCTGTTGATAATAAAGATTTTGCTACACCTTGTTGAGTATTCATAATTTTATCTCCTTTAATTTTCAAATTTATTTTTAATTTAATTTCCTACGTTTTATTATTGTTTATATACATATATTTTTTAATTTTATAAACTTGTAAGTCCTTCATTTACCTCGTCTAAAATCATTTTGAAAGCAACCTTTGGATTTTCGTGTTTTGTTATTGGTCTTCCTATTACTAAGAAATCACACCCATTAATAATAGCTTCTTTGGGAGTCATTATTCTTTCTTGATCATTAGTTGCTGACCATTTAGGTCTAACACCTGGGCATATTGTTTTAAATTGTTTTCCACAAACTTTTTTTATTTCAGAAGCTTCCCAAGGTGAGCATACAACTCCGCTTAATCCTGCTTCATTTGTTAATTTTGCAAAATTAAGTGCTAATTCTTTTAAAGAATATTTTGAATTAAAAGTCTCAGCTACATCCTCTTCATTCATACTTGTAAGCACTGTTACTCCTATAATTAAAACCTCTTTATTTATCTCTCTAACTTTTTCATTTACTGCTTTCATCATTTTTTTTCCACCAGATGCATGAACGTTAAACATAAAACATTTTTCTTTTGCTCCAAAAATTGATGCCATTGCTGTTGTATTTGGAATATCATGGAATTTCAAGTCTAAGAATACCTTTTTACCTTTTTCTGATAAATAATCTAATATAGTCCCTTTACTATTTAAGAAAAGCTCTAACCCTACCTTATATACACTAGCTTCATCTCCTAATCTCTCTATAATATCTATTGCACCCTCTGCTGTTGGATAATCTAAAGCTATAACTATTCTATCTTTTGCTAACATATAATCACTCCCAATTTATAATTTTTATTTTTGTCCATATACATATATTTCTTCCTATCTATGTGCTATTCCTACTAATTCAGAAATATTTTCTAACCCATTTTCCTCACAATATTTTTCTAATCCATATTTTATCTCTACTGGTAACATTGGATTTGGAAATATCCCCGTTCCTAGAGATACGAGTTGTGCTCCCGCCATTAAAAATTCTAGTGCATCCTCTGTGGAAGATATTCCTCCCATACCTATAATTGGTATGTTAACTGCTTTGTAAACTTGATAAACCATTCTCACTGCTACTGGTTTTACAGCTGGACCTGACAATCCTCCCATTATATTCCCTAATAATGGCTTCTTTGTTTTTAAATCTATTTGCATACCTAAAAGAGTATTTATTAAAGATACTGCATCTGCTCCATTAGCTTCTACTATTTTAGCTATTTCAACTATATTGGTTACATTAGGTGATAGTTTTACTATTAATGGTTTTGTTGTAACTTTTCTAACTTCTCTTGTAATAAGTCCTGCTATTTCTGGATTAGCTCCAAAAGCCATCCCTCCATCTTTTACATTTGGACAAGATATATTTAGCTCAACTAAATCTATCTCTGGAATTGTTTCAACTATTTTTGCTATCTCTATATATTCTTCTAAAACCTTTCCATTTATATTTGCAATTAAGTTAGTTGTTACTCCATTCTTCTTTAATTCTGGTAAGATGTTCTCTTTAAAATAATTGATTCCAGGATTTTCAAGTCCTACACAGTTAAGCATTCCACCTGGTGTTTCTGCTATTCTAACTCCATAGTTTCCATCTCTTGCTTCTATTGTTAACCCTTTTAAAGTTATTCCTCCCAGTTCATTAGGATCAAAATACTCTTTATATTCAAGTCCAAATCCAAAGCATCCTGATGATGTAATAATTGGATTTTTAAACTCTTTATTTAAAAAATTTGTTTTTAACTTATTCATTTCCTAACTCCTTTTATACCCTAATT
>CAMTJB010000171.1 GCA_947072715.1 uncultured Fusobacteriaceae bacterium
ACAGAGCCAAGTATATTAGATTATCAACTTCCAGGAGGAATGTTATCAAATCTAGTTTCTCAACTTACAACACAAAAAGCAGCACATAGATATGAAGAAGTTTTAAGAGAGATACCAAGAGTTAGAGAAGATATGGGATTCCCACCTCTAGTAACACCTCTTAGCCAAATGGTAGGAACACAGGCAGTGTTTAATGTACTTACAGGTGAGAGATACAAAATGGTACCAAAAGAGATAAAGGATTTAGTAAAAGGGCTTTATGGAAAGACTCCAGCACCTATGAATGCTGATATAGTTAAAAAAATAATTGGTGATGAGCCAGTATTTACAGGAAGACCAGCTGATCAAATCTTACCTGAGTTCGATAAAGTTAAAAATGAAATAAGTGATTATGCAAAATCAGAGGAAGATGTATTAACTTATGCAATGTTCCCTCAAGTAGCTAGAACTTATTTTGAAAACAAAGATAAAAAAGTAGAAAAAGAGATAAAAGTTCAGACTATAAATGTAGTATTTTAAAATAAAAATATTGAAAGTATTGAATAAAAGGAGTGTTTATGAATAACATGTTTGGAAGTCACCTTTCTTTATTAGAATCATTGTTAGTTACAGCAATCTGTATGGGAATTGTTTTTGTGGTTCTTCTTATTATTGCTTATGTACTATCATTATTTAAATATATTCCAAAAGATTCAAGTAGTACTCAAGTAAAAAAAGAGGTACCACCAAAATCTACAAATAATGTAGTTAAAAATTCTAACGATTCTGTAGAGAAGAAATTTAATCCAGAAGAAATAACTGATGAAAAGATGGTTGTAGCAATGTTAGTTGCTTCAATGGAAGCTGCAGCAGAGAATGATGGAGCTTATATAAAAATTAGAAACATAAGAGAGATATAATAATTTTAAGAATTTAAAAATCTAACTAAAACTAATCAGTAGTTAATAAAGGAGAGAAAAATGATAAAAGTATATAAAATTAAAGTTGGGGAAAAAGTTTACGAAGTAGAAGTAGAAGCAGTTACAGAAAAAGAGGGAACAATATCAGCTCAAAAATCTGCAGCAAAAGTAGAAGCTACACCAGTTAAAACAGCAGCTCCAGCAGATGGACAAAAAGTAGAAGCACCTATGCAAGGTGTAGTAGTAAGTATAGATGTAACTGTAGGACAAAAAGTAAATGAAGGAGATACTCTTCTTGTAATAGAAGCTATGAAAATGGAAAATCCGATAGTTTCTCCAATTACAGGAACAGTAGTTTCTATTTCAACTTCAAAGGGAGCTACAGTAGAAGGTGGAGACGTAGTAGTAGTAGTAGCTTAATTTAAATACAAGAAAGGAGACTAAAGATGGAATTATTAAAAAATCTTTATATGACTACAGGGTTATCTTTAATGACGTGGTCACAGTTTACAATGATTTGCATAGCTTTATTTTTAATATATTTAGCAATAAAGAAACAGTATGAACCATACCTATTACTTCCTATATCTTTTGGAATGTTCTTAGTTAACCTTCCCTCAGTACCAGGAGAGGGATTAATGGATCCAGGTGGGTTATTATATATATTATATCAAGGTGTTAAAATGGGAGTTTATCCTCCATTAATTTTCTTATCAATAGGTGCATGTACAGACTTCGGTCCATTAATTGCAAATCCAAAAAGTTTACTTCTAGGAGCTGCGGCTCAGGTTGGAATCTTTGGAGCCTTTATAGGAGCTAACATGCTTGGAATGACAGGAGCAGAAGCAGCATCAGTTGGAATTATAGGTGGAGCAGATGGACCTACAGCAATATATTTAACTTCTAGATTAGCACCACACATGCTAGGGCCAATAGCTGTTGCGGCATATTCATATATGGCATTAGTACCAGTTATTCAACCTCCTATAATTAGAGCTTTAACAACTAAAGAGGAAAGAATGATAAAAATGACTCAACTTAGAAATGTAAGTAAGAGAGAAAAAATATTATTCCCTATAATAGTTGCTACAATTGTTATTCTTTTAATACCTTCATCAGCACCACTTGTTGGAATGCTTATGTTAGGAAACTTAATAAAAGAGTGTGGACTAGTTAATAACTTAGTTGATAACATTAAAAATGCAATGCTTTACATCATAACTGTATTCATCGGACTAACAGTTGGAGCAACAACATCAGCAGAGGCATTCTTAAATCTTAATACTATAAAAATAATCGTAATGGGACTAATGGCTTTTGCTTGTGGAACAGCAGGTGGAGTTATATTTGGAAAAATTATGTGCAAACTAAGTGGTGGAAAGATTAACCCTATGATAGGAGCAGCAGGAGTATCAGCAGTTCCAATGGCAGCAAGGGTTGTACAAAAAGTTGGTCAAGAAGAGAACCCAAGTAACTTCTTACTTATGCATGCAATGGGACCAAACGTTGCAGGAGTAATTGGTTCAGCAGTAGCTGCTGGAGTATTACTAGCAATATTTAAATAATAAATTAGATTAAAAATAAAAAATCCATTATCTATATAGAGTTTGAGAATTCTCTATTGAAGATAATGGATTTTTATTATATAAGTTATTATTATAATAGATAATAATTTTTTTATTTATATGTATATATACAATAATATTCATTATAATTTTATTATGAATATAAAAATATACCGATGATAGCTGATGTTATAACAGTAGGGATTGGACCAACCCTAAATTTAAGGACTACTATTAAAGTAACAGCTAAGATAAAGTAGCTTTTATAATCAATTAAATTTTCAGAGTTCATAAGTAAAAATGCAGCTCCTAAAATAAGCCCTATTACAACAATTCTAAGGCCTTTAAAAGCATATTCAACACAGTTTAAATGCTTATATTTGGCAACTAATGCTAAAAGTATAAGCATAATAATAATGGAAGGTAAAACAACTCCGAGAGTAGCCATAACAGCTCCTAAAACACTATTAGAAGCAGTATAACCAACATAGGTTGCAGTATTAACAGCAATTGGTCCAGGGGTTACTTGAGAGATGGCAACGATATCAGTAAATTGTCCCATTGTAAGCCATTGATTTTTTATTACAACTTCTTGTGATATAAGGGATAACATCGCATATCCGCCACCAAAACTAAAAATTCCTATTTTGAAAAAAGTTAAAAAAAGGTTTATATATATCATTTTTTATCACGTCCATAATATAGATTTCCAACTACTATACCTCCAACTATAAAGATGATAGGGGATATTTTAGCAACAGATATTAAAAGCCCTATTCCAAGAGGGAGTATAAAGTTTTTAGCATTTACTCCTGCTTTTTTAGACATAGATAATGCTGGAGCAAAAATAAGTGCAATAACAGCAGGCTTTATACCTTTAAAAGCGGCTATAATATAACTATTATTTTGAATATTCCTAAAGAACATTGCTATTAATAATATAATAAAAAACGAAGGTAAAACAGCTCCTAAAGAGGCTATTATAACTCCAGGGATTCCACGAAGTTTTTTTCCAATAAATACTGCTGTATTAACAGCCATAACTCCAGGAGCAGATTGGGCAACAGCTAAGGCATCGATAAATTCATCCTCTTTTAGCCATTTACGAGAATCAACAATCTCTTTTTTTATAATAGGAATCATTGCGTATCCGCCACCTATTGT
>CAMTJB010000172.1 GCA_947072715.1 uncultured Fusobacteriaceae bacterium
ATCAGATTAGTTGATGGAGATCACAATATCGATTGTAAAATTGATGGTATTGGTCAAATGAAGTTAAAATCTGAATTTGTAAAAAAAATATAATTAATTAATTTAAATAAAATGAAATATAATTAAAATTTTAGTTTATAAAAATCTAATAAAATTTACTTTAATAGAAGGAGTCTTATGTCTCTTTGGAATACTTTCAATTTAATTTTTTCAAATCATAATATTGTTGGACTACTTTCATCTACTCTTTCCTTACTTCTTATAGGAATAGTTTTTGGGAAAAAACAGATTTTCGAAGAAAAAGTTGCTGACAATATAAGTAATGTGGTTCTTACCTTATCTATACCATCTTTATCTATTTTGGCATTTATGAATGATTTTAATCCCGAAATTTTTAAAGAAGGTATTAATATAATGGTTTGGACTTTTATTCTTCATCTTTTTTTTATACCTATTACAAAATATTTTTATCTTAATAGGACTATTGACGATAAAACTACTTTAGAAATCAGTACATTATTTGGAGCAGTTACTATTTTAGGAATACCTATTGTTCAAGCCTTATTTGGTTCTATTGGACTTATTTATATATCAATTTTTTCAATAGTATACAGACTATTATTATACTCTTATGGTTTTATAAGAATGTCTGGTACAAAAGTAGATAAGAATAATTTTAAGTCTATATTTATTAATCCTGCTATTTTTTGTACTGTTCTAGGTATGATAATCTGGTTAACTCAGAATCAAACAGCTCAAGTCTTAATTGATGATAAATCTTACGGTATTTTTAGAATAGATAAAACAGCTTTTTGGATATATAAACCTTTAACTTATTTAGCTTCCCTTTGCTCTCCACTTTCTTGGCTAGCAGCTGGAATTAAGCTTTCAAAACTACCATTTTTAAAGTCTTTCAAATCACTTGACGCCTGGTATTTTTCTTTAGTTAAAATAGTTATTTATCCAATAGTAACAATATTAATAATATTATCATTTGGTAAGTTTGGATTTTTTCCATTATCAAATACAGGACTTACTGTTATGGCTATTGCCCTTGGAACTCCAGTAGCATCTGTTACAATAGCATACGCAATAAAATATAACCGCTGCTATACTATGTTCTAAATGCTTTTTTGTTTCTACAATGTTTAGCTTAATATTTTTACCATTTTTATTATTATTTATTGAAGTAGTATCCAAATTTTTTTAATTAAATTATACAGAAGTAAACCATTATTTTATAAAAATTGTTTTAATTTAGACACCTTTTTCTTTAAGGAAAAAGGTGTCTTTTTATTATATTTTTTATTATATTCTTCATTGTCTCTTCACTCTCTTCTCTCCTTTTATATTTATTTTATATTTATTTTATCTTCGCTTTATTTTTTAAACAAATATTTTGATTGACAAAGTATTTGAAATACGATATTATTATTTTATAAATTTTAGGAGGTTATCATGAAAAAAGAAATTGAACATATACTAAAAAATAAAGAGGGGATCTCATTAAGTGAAATATCAAAGCAACTTAATATCCCGTATTTAGAAGTTTTAAAAAATTCACCTACAGTTAGAAAATACGACACTTTAAAAATAAATGAACTTTTTGAAATTTTACAAAGTTGGGAAAAAGTATTCTTACTTGTAGTTACTGAAAATTTTGTCTTAGAAATTAAAGATAAATTTCCCAAAGGATTTTATGCTCATGGATTTTTAAATTTTCATGACTCAAATACTTCAATTGGAGGTCATCTAACTGTAAGTTCTATAACTGACATTTATTTAGTATCTGATTATATGTTTGGGAGAAAAAGTTGCTCGATTAAATTTTATAATAACGATAAAGAAGTCTTTGCTATCTATGTTCCAAGAGAGGAAAATAAAGAATTTATTACTTCTTGTTTAGAAAGTTTTTACAAATTATAACTGATAAAACTGAGATTAATTTCTCAGTTTTTTTTTGTTATTGTCTTAACAATATCAAGTCATATAAGACTTTTTACGTCTAAAAAGATGGGTATCTTTACAGTCAACTAGTGCAAACAACAGATATTTTGTAATTTTCTATTAAAAAAGTGTTGACATCAAATTTTTGTTATGTTATTCTTGAACAAAGTGTTTTAAATAACGATTTTAGATAAAGAGAAGTTGCCGAAGAGCAAGATATTTTTTTCCTATTCCTAGGGCGGAACAAAATATTTTCTCTATACAACATTATGACTGTAAAAAAATAATAATATTACTTTGTAAAGTATGTAGCTCAAATTAATTCTTAATTTGCTATACATCAGTTATAAATTATTTACAGTTTATTTTCTGACATCTAATAATTGTTTTAAAACAAAATAATTTTTAAAGGAGAAAAAATGAATACAGTATTATCTTTTTTAAAATTAAGTCCCGTTCTACTAATGGCAATACTTATGTTTCTAGGGCATGATGCTCTTATAGTTGCACCTATCGCTACATGCTACGCAGCACTTATAGCGGTTATAGTTGATAAAAGAAAAGTTGAAGATTTAATGAAATCTGCAATAGATAATGCAAAAGAGATGCAAATAGCATTCTTTATTTTAATGGTTGCTTATGCAATGGCTGAAACATTCATGTCTACAGGAGTTGGAGCAGCAATAATAAATGTTTCACTTAATATAGGACTTACTGCAAGAACAGTTGCTGTTGTGGGTGTAACTGTAGCATCAATACTATCTATCGCAACTGGAAGTAGCTGGGGAACTTTCGCAGCTTGTGCTCCTATCTTTCTTTGGTTAAATCATATAGTTGGTGGAAACGTTCTACTTACAACAGCAGCAATTGCTGGTGGAGCATGTTTTGGTGACAATATCGGACTTATTTCTGATACAACTATAGTAAGTTCTGGAATCCAGGGTGTTGAAGTAATTAAAAGAATACGTCATCAAGGTGTTTGGTCTCTACTTGTACTTTTCTTTGGTATAATATCATTTTATATCGCAGGTGTAGTTTTAGGACTTCCTACACTAGAAGGAAATGCTGCTGAAGCTATTACTCAGATTCCAGCAGATGTATGGGAAAAACTTGCAGTTCAAAGAGAATCAGCAGTTATTCTTTTAAATCAAGTTAAAGATGGTGTACCTATTTACATGGTAATTCCTCTACTTCTTGTTTTAATATCTGCATTCAGAGGTTTATCTACACTTTTATGCCTTTTCTTAGGAATCTTCTCAGCTTTAGGTCTAGGAATTGTAGCAGGTACTGTTCCAAGTGTAGTTGGTTTTATGGATATGGTAAAAAATGGATTTGCTAGTGCTGGTTCATGGGTTATAGTTATGATGATGTGGGTAGCTGCATTTGGTGGAATTATGAAACTTATGGATGCCTTTAAACCTCTTTCAAATCTTGTAGTTAGACTATCTAGAAATGTTAGACAATTAATGTTTTATAATGGTGTACTTTCTATTTTAGGAAATGCAGGACTTGCTGATGAGATGGCTCAAATAGTAACAATAGGACCTATCATTAGAAATATAGTAGAAGAAAATGTTGAAGGTTCTCCTAAAGACTTAGAGACTCTTAGACTTAGAAATGCTACATTTAGTGATGCTCTTGGAGTATTTGG
>CAMTJB010000173.1 GCA_947072715.1 uncultured Fusobacteriaceae bacterium
TATCTGGTGTTGTAACCAAAACTTTTTTATAAAAATTTATGTTATTTAACTTCTCTAGAAGATGCTCCATTAAATATTTTCCTCTATAAGGTATTAAAAGCTTATCTTTCCCCATACGTCTAGAAAATCCTGATAATAATCCTATAGCGTTAACTCTTGTATATACATAAATTTCATCTTTAGTGATGCTTCCAAAAGTTATTTTAACTGCGCTATTAATAGTATTACATAATTCTTGATTTTCTGCAAATGTATTTCCTAAATATAAACAGTCATTAAGTCTCTCTAAACTCTCTACACCATTAATAATAATATTTTTTTCAATTTTTGAATTATTATTAATATTGCAATTAGTTCCAGCACTTTCTAATGAGGTTACTTTAAAAAATTCATTTTTCACTAGATATTTTTTTATTAACTCCAAAGTAACTATATCATTTTCATTTTTAGAAAATCTTTTACAAAATAGTTCTTTTCTATGAACAGAGTCTTTAATTAAAGTTCCTAAGGCATCTAAGTTAACTACCCCTATAATTTTAGTAACATATTCAGGTGTAACAGGTTCAGTTTCATTCCAAGCTTTTAAAGGTTTTCTTGCAGAACCATCTGCTTCTATAAGAATATAATCATACTTTTTTAAGTAGCTTTGCAGTAGCTTCTGAGAAACTCCCACTAATTTCCCATTTTCGCTATCTACAAAACTTCCTAAAATATCAACTTTTTTATTTTTACCCTTTAAACAAGTTTCATTATATGTTTCTATTGCTTCTGAACTTAAAATTAAATTCTCATACTGTTCCTCTGTAGGAGTATATATTTTTGTTGTTGTTGTAATAAGTACCTTTCCATTTTGAGATAACTCCTTTGCTATCTTAAAAATTAGAGAAGTTTTTCCTCCTCCACCTGTGAAAGATACTATATCACCTTTTTTTATATTAAATGTCTTAGAAAATTTTTCATTATTATACATTTTTTTTCTTCCTCATATATAGAAAAGCCTCTAAAGCTGCTCCACCTAAGCTTCTAGCTTTATCCGATATTGTAAAGCAATTTTTGTATTCCTCTTTTCTTGGATCAATATCACATATTTTTAGTCCTTTTTTTACATAAAGACCATCTGTTATCATTCCTCTTATTAATCCTGGAATAGTAGCTATAACTTCAATATCTCCAACAGTTGCTATTACTTGATTTCTTTCTACTATTTCACCAATATCTCTAACTATTTTTAAAATTCCATCAGTAGGAGAATGCATCACTCTAAGCTCTGCCTCTCCACCAATAAGTCCTGGAACACCTGTATTAGGAACTGCTTCTCCATGAAATATTAGTCTAGCTAAATTGTGTCCTCTCATAGTTTCTACAACTATATCAACATCTTTCCCTGCACAAAATCCTGGTCCTAATGCTATTGTAATTGGTGCTAAATCATTTTTCATTCCTAAATTTCTTTTAGCTATTATTGCGTCAATAACTGCTACTACTTTATATTGTGAACTATACTGAGCTTTTATAACATCTAAAATACCCATATTTTCATCAACTAGTACAGGAATTTTATTTTCATTAAAACATTTTTCTAAATTAATAAAAACTTCTGATTTTTGCTCTTTTAAGTTTCCGATAAACTTAGAAGTTAATTCTTCTAAGTTTACTTCAACTTCATAAATTGCTGCACCATAGCACACTTTTCTTCTTATAAAGTTTGGCTTTTCTATTTCTAATATAATTACATTAAAACCTGATCTATGAAATTTCTGAATTACTCCAGAAGCTAAGTCTCCTCCACCTCTAATTACAACTAATTCTTTCATTTGTAACCTCACACTAGTCTATTATTTTTATTTCATCTCCAACTTTTACTATTCCATTTTTTATTACTTTAGTAAAAATACCCTCTCTTGGCATTACACAATCTCCAACTGTTGCTTTTATTGCACAACCACCATTATGGCACTCTTTTCCTATTTGAGTAACTTCTTGAACAGATTCACCAATTTGTAATTTTGTTCCAACTGGTAATGAACATACATCTATTCCTGATGTAGTTATATTTTCTGCAAATATACCATTTTTTAAATCTATCCCTTTTCCTCTAATCTTATCTACACTCTCTATAGCTAAAAGTGATACTTGTCTATGCCACTCTCCAGCATGTGCATCTGTTTCAATTCCATGATTAACAACGAAACTTGCCTGTTGAACTGGATCCTTTACTACACCTTTTTTTGTACTTATATTTATAGAAACTACTTTTCCGTTCATATTATTATCCCTCTCTTAATTTATGTTTTAGTTGCACTCTTTATTTAAATAATCTGATTTTCCACCTGTTTTCTTTAACAGTTTAATCTCACCTATTACCATCTCTTTATCAATAGCTTTACACATGTCATAAATAGTTAGTGCTGCTATACTAACAGCAGATAATGCTTCCATCTCTATTCCAGTTTGTCCTGATGTCTTAACAGTAGCTAATATTTTTATAGATTTTTCACCTATTTCAAACTCTATATTTGCACCAGATATAAAAATATTATGGCACATTGGAATAATTTCACTAGTCTTCTTTGCTCCCATAATACCTGCTACTTGTGCAACTGAAAGTACATCACCTTTTTTTATTCCACCTTTTTTTATAACTTCTATAGTTCCTTCAGATACATATATATACCCTTGAGCAACTGCTGTTCTATCTGTTATCTTTTTATCTGATACATCAACCATCTTTGCTCTTCCTGAAGAGTTAAAATGTGTTAAATCATCTAATTTATCTTTTTCTAAACTCATTGGTATCCTCCAAAACTTATTATTTTCTAAAGATTATTATTTTCCAAAACTACAGTTAGGATAGTGACAATCTTCACAACTTTGGCATAGTCCACCATTTCCTAATCTAGCAATTTCACCCATATCTAATCTTTCACCTGTTAAAACTCTTGGTAATACTAAATCAAAAATAGTTCTTTTAGCATACATTACACATCCTGGAAGCCCCATCATTGGAATATTATTTAAATATGATAATAAAAACATTGCTCCTGGAAGTACTGGAGATCCATAAGTTACAAGCTCTCCACCCATTTCTATTATTGATGATGGAGTTAAATCGTCTGGATCCACACTCATACCACCTGTAAATACAAGAATTTCAGCTCCCATATCTAAAAGTTTCTTTGCACAATCTTTTATCATCTCTTTATCATCTTTCGAATAGTAATGTTGAATAACTTCACTTCCATACTCTTCTATTTTTCTTTTTATTACAGGACTAAATTTATCTTCAATTCTTCCTTGGAATACTTCTCCACCTGTAACAACAACTCCAACTTTATATTTTTTAAATGGTTTTACTTCTAATAGTTTCTCTGTAACAACCTCTTTAGCAAGTTCCATCTTTGTTTTATCTATTACAAGGGGAATAACTCTTGTTCCACCTAGTTTTTGTCCTTTTTTTACTGGATAATTATTTGGTAAAGTTGCGAAAGATATCTCTCCTAAGCAGTTTAACTTATATAAAAGCTCCTTATTGACTTTTAAAATACCATCTTCTGCAGCATAAAAGTCAATTTTCCCCTCTTTAATCTCACTTCCAAG
>CAMTJB010000174.1 GCA_947072715.1 uncultured Fusobacteriaceae bacterium
CATTGCATTTTAACACATATTTATTTCTTTAATCAAGAATTTTAAATAAAAATAGGTATTATAAATAGTAAAAATGTATTTTTATTTATCATTTTTGATATCTTATTTATCATTTTAGAATTTTTTTTCTTATTTAGTGCACTTTTAAAATACCACCTTTTCCTTATTTAAAGCCACTTTCAACCAATATTAATTTTTTTATTTTTCACTCTATTTTTACTCAGAAAAATAACGAATTTAAAAACTATTTTTTTTATATTTTAGGTATATACAAAGTGATAATTATGTTGTATAATAGTGTCAAGATTTTTGATTATATTCTTTATTTGTTATATTTTAATATGTTTCGTTCTGATTACCTTTATTAAAGTAATAAATATAAGAGTTATAGCATTAATTAAAATTTTATATTTTTTATGGAGGTATCAAATGAAAGGTACAGTTAAATGGTTCAACCAAGAGAAAGGATTCGGATTTATCACTGGTGAAGATGGTAAAGATGTATTCGCACACTTCTCTCAAATCCAAAAAGAAGGATTCAAAACTTTAAACGAAGGGGAAGAGGTAACTTTTGATGTTTCAGAAGGAGCTAAAGGACCTCAAGCGTCTAACATCGTTGTAGCTAAATAATTAAAACTTCTAAGAGCTTAGAAATAAGCTCTTTTTTTATTTGTATCATTGAAATTATAAAAGGCATTTAATTTATATAAATTAAATGCCTTTTTATTTGTTAATCTTTTAATACATTACTGTTTTGGATTTACTATGTTATTGTAAATATCGATTTTTTGGTAAGGTATTTCAATTCCATTTAAATCGAAAGCTTTCTTAATTTTTTCATTACAATCAAAAAATACATCCCAATAATCTTCTTTCTTCGTCCATACTCTAAATGCAAAGTCTAAAGAACTTGCACTATGCTTTAAAAGTCTTATTCTCTTTTCTTTGTCAGGTAAAATTTTTGGATGCTCTTCTGCTATAGTAGTCATTAAATCTATTACCTTATCAATTGGTGTATTGTAAGAAACAGAGAATACTAAATCTACTCTTCTCTCTGGATTTTTAGAAAAATTTATTACAGAGTTATTTGATAACTGACTATTAGGAACTATTACACTTTTATTATCTGGTGTAATAAGTTCAGTATAAAGTATTCTTATCTTAAAAACACTACCTTCTATACCTGCATTATTAGATATAAAATCACCTTGATTAAAAGGTCTAAATGAAAGTATTAATATCCCACCAGCTAAATTAGCTAAACTTCCTTGTAGAGCAAGACCGATTGCTAAACCGGCAGTTCCTAATAATGTTGCTACAGAAACAGCTTTTACTCCAATTATATCTATAATTATCATAAAAACAGCTACATTATAAACAGTTTTTATTAACGATGATACGAAGCTTTTTAAAAGAGGATCTAATCCCTTTTTTTCTGCTAATTTTTTATAGTTTATAATAATTACACTAAATACTTTTTTTGATAAAAATAGTATTATAAATACTAAAACTAATTTTCCTATTGAGTTTATAGAAAACTCTACCAATTGATCAAAATACTTCAAAAGAAGCTCTGTTAAATTTGGCACACTTATCCCCACCT
This sequence comes from uncultured Fusobacteriaceae bacterium, assembly GCA_947072715.1. The sequence continues at coordinate 1,604 of CAMTJB010000174.1, forward strand.
TTTATTTCTTGTTATATTTTTGCATAATCTTTTGAGTTTCTAACTCAATTAAAATATCCTCTACACATGAAATAGCATTAAGTGCCATCTCATCTACTAAAGGTTGCTCCTCTTTCATAAATCTACCTAAAACAAAATCTATATTTACATCTTTTATTTGAGGCTTTCCAATTCCACATTTTATTCTTTTAAATTTATCTCCCACATGAGCAATTGTAGATTTTATCCCATTATGTCCGCCAGAAGATCCATCCTCTCGGTATCTTAGCTTACCTAGAGGAAGATCCATATCATCGTAAATAACAACAATATCACTGGCTTCAATTTTATAAAATTTAGCAACTGCCCCTATAGAGTCACCACTTAAATTCATAAATGTCTGAGGTTTTAAAATATAAAATTTTTCACCTTTATAATTTCCCTCAGTTATTAATCCTTGAAATTTTTCTTTATATTGATTAGCATTTAATTTTTTTGCTATTAAATCTACAACATCAAAACCTATATTATGTCTTGTATGTTCATATTTATTTCCTGGATTTCCCAGTCCTACTATAAGTTTCATTTTTTAGACTCTCCTAATAATTAGCAACCAGTTTGAAGTATTGCAAGTCCACCAAGAGATGTCTCTCTGTACTCTTCCTTCATATCTTTTCCAGTTATTTTCATTATTCCAACAACTTGGTCAAAAGAAACAAGGTGCTTTCCATCTGTATATAAAGAGTATGTTGCTGCATCTAAAGCTCTTGTCGCTGCTACTGCATTTCTCTCTATACAAGGTATTTGTACATATCCACCAATTGGGTCACATGTTAATCCTAAGTGATGCTCTAATCCTACTTCTGCTGCATACTCTATCTGATCAAGTGATCCTCCAAGTAAGAAACAAGTCATTGCTGCTGCCATTGAACAAGCACTTCCTACCTCTGCTTGACATCCACCTTCTGCTCCTGATATTGTTGCATTTTCTTTTATTATATTTCCTATTATTCCTGCTATTGCAAGACCTTTCAGTGTCTCTTCTAACGTTAAGTGATACTCTTCTTTTAAAGAATATAATAATCCTGGAATTACTCCTGAAGCTCCACATGTAGGAGAAGTAACTACTCTTCCTCCTGCTCCATTCTCTTCTGATACAGCTAATGTATAAGCGAATGTTCTTCCGATAAACCCTTCTCTCGATTGGTTTTGTCTTGCTTTTCTATAGAAAGTTTGTGCTCTTCTTGCTACTTTTAGTGTTCCTGGAATTACTCCACTTGTGTTAATTCCTTTCTCAACTGCTGCTTCCATTGCTGCCCAAATTGTTCCTAAGAAGTCCCAGATCTCTTTTCCTTCATAAGCTTCTACGTATTCCCATAACTCTTTCCCTTCTTTTTCACACCATTCCTTAATGTCATCCATTTTATTTTGTGGATATACAGATGATGCTCCACTTCTAGGTTGGTTTTCCTCCATGATAGTTCCTCCACCTACAGAGAATACTAACCATGAATCCACCTCTTTTCCTGCTTCGTCTAAAGCGATGAACTTCATTCCGTTTGTATGGTATGGATGAATATATGTTGGCATCCATACTATTTCAGTTGTTGCTGGTTTTAATGTTTCTATTACTATCCAGTCAGTTAAATGACCTTTTCCTGTTAATGCTAAAGAACCGTATAATTCAACTTTATAGTTCTTAATATCTGGATGCTTAGCTTTAAATTGCTTTGCCGCTCTTTCTGGACCCATAGTGTGCGAACTCGACGGTCCATTCCCTACTTTAAATAACTCTTTTAATGAATCCATTTTTAATTCCTCCGTAATATATTAATTTTTTTAATTTTTTTTATGCTTCTCTTATTTGTCCTTTATACTTTTGGCTAATTAGAGTTAGAACTTTTTCTACAACATCTTTAATCTCTTGCTCTTCTAAAGTTCTCTCTTTATTTCTAAGTACAAAAGTAATTGCTACTGATTTTT
>CAMTJB010000175.1 GCA_947072715.1 uncultured Fusobacteriaceae bacterium
CCCCCTAATACCCCAACCCCTAACTAATACTCCTTCCCCTCATTTTTATAATATTCTTTATCATATATATCTTTAATATTTTTCTTACTGTGTGCAATCTTTTTAATTATCTTATTAAAAAAAGATACTAATCCTAATTCACACGGTTCAGCTAGATGGATTAAAATGAGTGAATTAAAAAAACTAAAAGTTCTCCATGATAAATATAAGTATAAAGATGGAGTTATTTTAGGAAGAGTCAAAGATTTTTGGGGAATATCTAAAACAATTATTGAAAATGATAAAACACATATTTCAATGATAGCTCCAACTAGAGCAGGAAAAGGAGTTGGAGTTATTATTCCTACTCTTTTAAACTGGCGAGGAAGTACATTTGTCTTAGATATGAAAAATGAAAACTATTCTTTAACAGCAGGATATCGAAAAAATATTTTAAAACAAAAAGTATTAAAGTTTGCACCATTTTCGCCATATGATAGTGTTAGCTTTAATCCTTTAGCAGAAATAAGAGTTAAAACAATATATGAATTTAAAGATACACAAATAATTGCAGATATATTAACCGAACCTCCTGAAGGTAAAAATAGAGATCACTGGAGCGAATCAGCATCTGCACTTCTAGTTGGGATAATTCTTTATTGCTTATATAAAAAAGCAGAATCAGGAGTTGTGGCATGTTTAGGTGATGTTGTTGATTTTCTAACCTCACCATTAATGCCTTTAGTAGAAAATTTATCCCAAATTAAAAACAAACCATTTTATCCGAATAGTTTGCTATTTGAAAATATATATCAAAAATCTCAATTAGAAGGAGTTGTAGAAGGTTGCCACCCTATAGTATCTCGTACTGTGGCTGAAGCATTAAATAAAGCTCCAAATGAATTTGCGTCTGTTGTTTCTACTGCATTAAAAGAGTTAAAGCTTTTTAAAGATCCTATTATTAGAAGAAATACATCAAATTCTGATTTTAAAGTTAACGATCTAATGAATTATGATACTCCTGTAAATCTTTATTTAGTTGTAGAAACTGATGCTCAAGTGACTCTAGCACCAATTGTTAGAGTTTTAATTACTCAAATAATTGGGGGACTTTGCCCTGAAATGAAAAATTTAGATGAAAAGATTCATAAACATAAATTACTTCTAATGCTAGATGAATTCCCTGCATTTGGAAAGATTCCTCTTGTAGAAAAAGCATTAGGATATATTGCAGGATATGGAATGAAAGCAGTCATCATTGCACAAGCTTTAAACCAAATAAAGAAGCTATACGGAGATAAGAATACTGTTCTTGATAATTGTATGGTTGGAGTCTACTATGCTCCTTCTGCTTCCGATTATGACACTGCAAAATTAATTTCTGACTTATTAGGAGATAAAACAGAAAAAGTAAAAAATAGAAGCACAAAAATAAGCGGAAGCTTGCTTGACGGGAATATAACTGAAAATAGATCCGCAAGAAAACTTCAAACTCCTGAAGAGATTAAAAATTTACCTAAAAATCAAAACATAGTCTTATTTGGTGGGGACAAGCCATTAAAAGCATATAAGATAAGATATTACGAAGAAGACTATTTTAAAATTAAAACTAAAATACCAGTACCACCAACTGACAGAATACAAAGGAGATAATACAAAATGCAAAAAAAAGTTATAAAGAAGACAATCGAGGAACAGATCCAAGCAACACAAGAAAGACTTCAAAAATTACATAAAAATAAACAACATAAAATCAATAGGACATTATTAATATCTTTCTCATTTCTGACTTCTGAGTCAGAGATATTGAATCTATTAAATAAAAATTCTTTAGATAAGGAGTTTCAAGAAAGATTAAAAAAATATCTTTTTAACTTTGAAGAGTTTAAGTCAATTTCGCGAGTCGCGAAATCAGAAGAAAGTTTTAAGGAAGATTTAAAAGATAGCATAGGAGAAATCTAAATGGAGACTGGAAATACAAGACTATTGGAAGCATTAAAATATGCTTTTGGTGACATCATTAATAAACATTTATTAGACCCTGATGTTATAGAAATAATGTTGAATCCAGATAAAAAACTTTGGATAGAAAAATTAAAAACAGGGATAGAAGATACTGGATACACTATAGAACCTGATCTATCTTTTTCTATAATAAATACAATAGCACATCATGCAAAAACAACTATTACAACTGAAAAGCCTACATTATCTGCTGAACTTCCTGATACAGGATTTAGATTTGAAGGAATTATTCCTCCAGTTGTTAAAAATCCAACTTTTACAATTAGAAAAAAAGCACTTCTTGTTTTTTCTTTAGATGATTACGTTGAGATGGAATGTTTAACACAAAGACAATGTAAAGTGATAAAAGAAGCAATTAAAAACAAAAAAAATATATTAGTAGTAGGAGGAACATCTACAGGAAAAACAACATTCACCAATGCGTGTATTGCTGAAATACCTAAAGAGGATAGGATTGTAATTATTGAAGATACTGAGGAATTGCAATCCAAATGTCCAAACACTGTATTTTTAAGAACCAACGAATTTGCAAATATAACAAAGTGTATAAGCTCTACTATGAGACTTAGACCTGAACGTATAATTGTAGGTGAAGTAAGGGGAGGAGAAGCTTTAGGTTTATTAACTGCATGGAATTCTGGTCATGCAGGAGGTTTTTCTACTATTCACTCTGACTCTGCTGATGGAGGATTAAAGCAACTAGAACAATACATACAATATGTTTCCGTAAATAAGCAAAGCGAACTTATTGGAAAGGCTATTAACCTTATTATAGTGTTACAAAGAGTTAATAATAAAAGAAAAGTTACTTCTATAACTGAAGTTGATTTCAAAGATAATTATATATTAAAGGAGGTTTTATGAGTAATATTACCGATTTAAGAGTTCCTATTTGCCAAGGATTAACTATTACTCCTACAATATCAGGTATTTCTAAAGAAGCATTTATTATAAATACAATGTTAGCAGTATGCTTTGTTATGATTTTACAACTTTATTGGATGGCTCTCTTTTTTGGAATAACACTAAAATTATTGCGGATGATCTGTAAAAAAGATCCCTTGGTTCTAACTATATTTTTAAAAGACTATATTAAACAAGAAGATTATTATCATGAGGGGTAAATATGCTAAAAACACTAAAAAATCAATTTAGTTTAAAAGAATATGAAGAGGAAAACAACAAACTTTCTTCTGCTGTTCCATGGGAAACTTTAATCGAAAAAGGAATTGTTATTAATAAAAATGGTACTATTCAAAAAACATTTAGATTTAGGGGATATGATTTGGATAATTCTACCCCTGAAGAACTAGAAGCTTTTACTTCACGATTAAATAAAATTATAATGTCACTTGATTCTGGTTGGAGTATCTTTACTGAAGTAAAAAGAATCAAATCTGATGAATACATAAAAAGTGAATTTGATACTCTAGCTGGACAAATTATAGAAAAAGAAAGATTTAACTATTTTGTAAAAGGGAATCACTATGAACCTGAATATTATTTAACAATAGTCTATTAAACACCTAAAGATACAGAAAAAAAA
>CAMTJB010000176.1 GCA_947072715.1 uncultured Fusobacteriaceae bacterium
TTTCCAGCAGCATCTCTTACCATTTCTGATATAGTGCTTGCCTCCATTAATGTTACTGATGATGAACCAGTTATATTAATAAGTATCTTGCTTGCTCCATTTATTGATTTTTCTAATAATGGTGACTGTAAAGCTTTTTCTGTAGCTTTTATTGCTCTGTTTTCACCTTCACCTTCACCAAATCCTAAAACTGCTATTCCTGAGTTTTGCATAGTTGTTTTTATGTCTGCAAAGTCTAAGTTAATAAGTCCGTTACCGATCATTAAATCAGCAACACCTTTAATACCTATTTTTAAAATATTATTAGCTTCTTTAAAAGCATTTTGAATTGTTATTGTTTTATCTGGTAATTCAAATAATTTATCATTTGGTATAATTACAAGTGAATCAACGCTATCTTTTAATTTTTGAATACCATCATCAGAATTATTTTTTCTCTTTTTTCCTTCGAAAGAAAAAGGTCTTGTAACAACAGCAACTGTTAATATTCCCATGTCCTTAGCTATTCTAGCTATTACTGGAGAAGATCCTGTTCCTGTTCCTCCACCCATACCAGATGTAATAAATAACATATCTGTATCTTCTAATAATATTCTTAATTTCTCTTCATCTTCTTGAGCTGCTAATTCACCTATTTTAGGGTCTGCACCTGCTCCTAAACCTCTAGTTAGTTTTTCTCCTAACTGAACTCTTATATCTGCTAATGAACGATTTAAGTCTTGAGCATCTGTATTTGCAGCTATAAACTCTACACCATTTACTCCTGACTCTATCATATCATTTATTGCATTTCCACCTGCTCCACCTGCTCCGATAACTTTGATTTTTACTATTCCTTCATTCACAACTATTCCCCTCCTAAAAGTATTAGACATAACTATTAAAAATTTTCTTGATTTTCTCTATAATGCTAGGTTTTTCTTCAACTTCATCTTCTCTTTCTCTATCATCAGATATTTCTAATATAGAAATTTCCTCTGTAATAACTTCCTCTTCTAATGGTTCCTCTTCAATAACTCTTCTAGACTTTTGCATCTTTTGAAACTCATTTTTCATTACCTCAAGCATTATTCCTATAACACTTGCCATAGCAGAATCTCTTTCTGGTAATCCTACCATAAATACTGGCTCTTTTTTTACTACTTTATAAGCTGTATACTCTGATATTTTTTTTATTAACTCATCTAATACAATGGCACCACCAGTAATTATAATTCCTTTTCCTAAATAACCATTAAATCCAGACTCTTCTATTGTATCAAGAATAAACTTAGCTATATCTTCTGTTCTTGCATCTATTATTTTTCTAATGTGATTTACTGTAAAACTTTTTCCATTAACAGTAATTCTATCTTTTTCAATATCTTTCTCTTTTAGTTTTTGTATTACGTTTAAAGCTTCTTCTTTTGAAATTTCTAAAATATAAGAAAGGTCACTTATATAATGCATGCAACCTAATGCTATTGATTTTGAATGTATCATCTTAGCATTCTTATACATTATAATATCAGTAATTCCTTCTCCAATATCGATTAAAGCTACACCTTTACTTTTTTCTTCATCGTCTAAAACAGACTCAGCAGAACAATAAGCATTGAGAGTTATACCTTCAACTGAAAGTCCAGCTCTATTTATTACTTCCTCATATCCATTTAGTTCAGAATCTTTCATGCTTATTAAATGAATATCACCTTGTAGCTCTTTTCCTGTTACACCTTTAGGATTTTTTAATATACCTGAGTTATTTACTCTTATATTATACATCTCTTTTTTTATTACTTTTTCGTCTGAGTTAACAATATCTTTTTCAGCTTCAGCATATAACTCTTCTACTTCTTTATCAGTAATTACTGTTTCTGGAAAACTTATTCTTGTATTTACTGTTCTTGACTTTATATTAGGACTACTAATACCTATTGTCACTGTTTCTATTCTTCTATCAAGCTTGTATTCCATCTCTCTAATAGCTTTATCAATAGAAGACGTTATACTTTCAGGGTTTTCTATTATAGATTTTTTCAACCCTTGAGTAATTGCTTCTGTGTATCCTAAAACTCTAACCTTTTGACCATTATCATATAGTTCTGCAACTAATATTTTTATTTTTGAATTTCCAATATCTATTACTGTTTTAACTATCTCTCTTTGGTTTGTCACTTGAATCAGCTCCTATCTCTTTTACAACATAACCATCAAATCGTAAATCTATATATTCTAGTTTTTTGTCTTTGATCAAATTAAAATACAATTCTCTTAGTACATCGTATTTTTCGTCTATAACATTTTGTTGTGTTTTTATTATAACATCTTTTTCAACTACTAAATGCATTTCTATAGGACTTTTATAATAAACTTTTGAAATCATTTTTTTAAATTCTGAATCTTTTATTTTAAAAAGTAATTTTAAAATCTCTTCTATCTCTTCTTCTGAGTTTACAGTTATAACAGGCAACTCTTTTACCTTTACTTCATCAAGAAATGCAAATATAACACCTTTATCATCCACAGCAAAAGTTTTTCCATTTATATTAGCATAATAAGAGGGTTCTCTTTCTTCTATTATAAAGTCAATTACTCCTAATTTAGGATAACTTATACTTACATTTTTAACCCTTATATCTTTTTGAATTTTTTCTTTTAGCTTATCTACTGGAATTTGCCACATATTTTTCCCATAAATAGAATCTGATAATTTTACTAATTCATTTTTTACTAAAGAATAATTTCCATTATATGTAATATAATTTAGTTTAAATTCGGGCTTTAATCTGTAATCTTTCTCTACTTTATCTACTAAAAATAAAAAAATCACTAAATATAAAGAACCTAAAAAAAATTTTAACAACTAGCTTCACTCCCTTTAAACAAAGGTTTTACCTTTAAATTTTTCTACAGTTTTTCTTATTAAATCATCAAAAGTATAACCTTTTATAGTTCCTATTTCTGGGATTAAACTTGTTACAGTCATTCCAGGACAAGTATTAACTTCTAAAAAATAAGGTTTCCCGTCTTTTAGTATAAAATCACTTCTTGTTATTCCTCTTAATCCTAACTCTTTATGAATTTTTAAAGAAGCAGCACATACTTCATCATAAGCTTCTTTTGAAATTTTAGCTGGGTATTCGTGTACTGATCCTCCTTTAGAATATTTCGCTTCATAATCATATAATTCATGAGAAGACTTTATTTTTAGAACTCCTAAAGCTTCCTCATCAAATACACCTGAAGTAAGCTCTTCTCCTGCAATAAATTCCTCAATTACTATTTTCTTACTTTCTAATTGTGAAACTGCATTTGTTACTTCATCTTTATTTTTACAAATAAATAAACCTACACTTGACCCTTCTTTTGCTGGTTTTATTATTACTGGATAGTTATCAATTTCCTCAATACTATCATAATTTTTTGCTACCCTTATTCCTGCTAATTGCGCTATTTTCTTTGTGAATATCTTATCCATAGCTATTGCACTTCCTGTTACTCCTGACCCTGTGTAAGGCTTTTTAAGCATATCTAAAACAGCCTGTATTCTTCCATCCTCTCCAA
>CAMTJB010000177.1 GCA_947072715.1 uncultured Fusobacteriaceae bacterium
CATTTTCAGATTCTAAATTTAATATGGATTACCGTGTTGGTGGAGATGTTCATACAGTAACAGGAAAAACTTTAGTAAATGATACAATCGATTATATCGTTGACATTTATAAGACATTTGGTTTTGATGAAAAACCATCAGGTTTAAATTATAATCAAACAATGGAAGAGATTAAGAAGAGATGTATAGAGAATGGAGTTCAATTAGTTGACACGCCTACAATGCACTTAGGTACAGATGGATCAAGAGAGTTATACTCGAGATTAATAGATCACCTATTAAGCAAAGGGGTAGAATTTGTTACTGAGAGATCTTTAGAAAGATTTATTATAGAAAATGGAGCTACAAAAGGTGTTGTAGTTAGCCACAAGGATTTAGAAGAAACTTATCATTCAGAAAATATTATTATTGCAGTAGGAAGATCAGGAGCTAAAAAATTAAAGGCTATATGTATGGAGCAAGGTATAAACTTTGAAAATGGAGCAATTGATTTAGGTGTAAGAGCTGAAGTTCCAGATATAATAATGAAAGATATTAATGAGAACTTCTATGAAGCTAAGATGATATACTACACTTCTATATATAGAGATAAAATGAGAACATTCTGTAGTAATCCAAGTGGATTTATCGCAGTAGAAAAGCATAGTGACGATGTAATATTAGCAAATGGTCATGCTTATAAAGATAAAAAATCAACAAATACAAACTTAGCGCTTTTATGTACTAAAACATTTACACAACCATTTAATCAACCATTTGAGTATGCAACTTCTATAGCTAAGATGACTTCAATGCTAACAGATGGAAAAATATTAGTTCAATCTTATGGAGATTTAAAAGCTGGACGTAGATCTACAGAGGAAAGCTTAGCAAGATTAAATATAGTTCCAACAACAGATGATTATGTAGCTGGAGATATAGCTCTTGCTTGTCCAAAGAGAATATTAGATAACATTATCGAATTTATTGAAGTTCACGATAAAGTAACACCAGGTTTTGCATCGAGTGACTTATTACTTTATTTCCCAGAGATAAAGTTTAGAAGTACAAGAGTGGAAATTGACAAAAATATGGAAACTAATGTAAAAGGTCTATTTGCCGCAGGTGATGGTTCAGGTTACGGAAGTGGTCTAAATATTGCAGCTGTAATGGGAATAATAGCAGTTAGATACATTTTGGAAAAAAAATAAACAAATAATGCTTTAAAATGAAGTCAAAATAAAAGAAAAAAAAGGTAAGATACAGAATAAAAATCTAATTCTTATCTTTTTTTAGTTTTAAAATGTTGAAAAATTATGGTTAGTGTGTTATATTTTAATTATTAATATAATAGTGAGCGAGGTATGGTAATGAGTTTTTTTAAAAACTTTTTTTCAAAAAAAGAGGAAAAAATAGAAACTATTGTTGAAGAAAAACTAGAAAAGACTAGCTTTTTTGGGTCTTTAAAAGATAAATTGATGAACTCTAGAACAGGACTTTTTGGTAAAATTAAAGGATTTTTTCAAGGAAGAAGTGTAATAGATGCTGACATGTTCGAAGAATTAGAAGAATTACTTGTTCAATCTGATATAGGATTAGATATGAGTTTAAAAATAATAGAAAAACTTGAAAAAGAAGTCAAATTAAGAGCAATAAAAGATCCGAATGAAGTATACCCAATATTAAAAGAGGTAATGCAAGGATTTTTAATAACTGAAAATAATGAATTAGAAATAAAAGATGGGCAGCTAAATGTTATTTTAGTAGTTGGAGTTAACGGAGTCGGAAAAACTACAACAATTGGAAAAATAGCATCAAAATATGTTCAGAAAGGAAAAAAAGTAGTTATTGGTGCAGGAGATACGTTCAGAGCTGCAGCAGTAGAGCAAGTTGAAGAGTGGGGAAAAAGAGCTGGATGTGAAGTAATAAAGCCTATTAAAGATGGTGGAGATCCAGGAGCGGTTGTTTTTGATACTTTAAAAATAGCAAAAGAGAAAAATGCTGATATAGCAATAATAGATACAGCTGGAAGATTACATAACAAAAATAATTTAATGGCTGAATTAGAAAAAATAAACAATATAATAAAAAAGAATATTGGGGAACAATATTATGAAACTATTTTAGTAATAGATGGGACAACAGGACAAAATGCATTAGCTCAAGCAAAGGTGTTCAATGAGGTAACAAAACTTACAGGATTTATAGTTACTAAGTTAGATGGAACAGCAAAGGGTGGAGTTGTCTTTAGTATTTCAGAAGAGCTTAAAAAACCTATAAAATATATAGGTGTTGGTGAGAAAATAGAAGACTTAAGAGAGTTTGACGCAAAAGAATATATAGAGGCTATTTTTGAATAGTAATAAATTTCATTATTTTATCAACAATTTTATAAACATATAAAAGTATAAAAGCACAATGAAGGAGTGAGAAATGAGTTTTATTAACGGAGTAAAAGAAAAGGCTAAAAAATTACAAAAGAGAATTGTATTGCCTGAAGCAACAGACGAAAGAGTTGTAAGAGCAGCAGCAAAAATAGTTGAGGAAGGGTTAGCAATTCCAGTTTTAGTTGGAGATAAAGCAGCTATAGAAGCAATAGCTTCAAAAGCAGGTTTAAATTTAACAGGTGTAGAAATAGTTGAGCCAGTTAATTATTCTAAATTAGATTCATACGTAGCTAAGTTATTCGAGCTAAGAGCAGCAAAAGGTATGACTGAAGAGAAAGCTAGACAAACATTATTAGCAGATGTAAATTTCTTTGCAGCTATGATGGTAAAAATGAAAGATGTAGATGGAATGGTATCAGGTTCTGATTCACCTACAGCAAACGTTTTAAGAGCAGGACTACAAGTAGTAGGAACTAAACCAGGAGTAAAAACAGTTTCTTCTGTTTTCGTAATGGAATTAGCTCAAAAGCAAGATGTATACGGAGACGTTTTAATATTCGGAGACTGTGCAGTTATTCCTGAGCCAACATCTACACAATTAGCTGATATCGCTCAAGAAGCGGCTATCACAGCTAGAGAAGTTGCTGGAATAGAGCCAAAAGTTGCTCTAATGTCATTCTCAACAAAAGGTTCTGCAAAGCATGACGTAGTAGACGTTGTAATCGAAGCAGGAAAAATCTTAAGAGAAAGAGCAGTTACATTTGATTTCGAAGAAGAGATGCAAGCAGATGCTGCTTTAGTTGCTTCAGTTGGACAAAAGAAAGCTCCAGGATCAAAAGTAGCAGGTCATGCAAATGTATTAATATTCCCTAACTTAGCAGCAGGAAATATTGGATATAAATTAGTACAAAGATTATCAGGAGCAGAAGCTCACGGTCCATTAATTCAAGGATTAGCAGCTCCAATCAACGATTTATCTAGAGGATGCTCAGTAGAAGATATAGTTAGCTTAACAGCTATTACATCAGTACAAGCTGGAAACTAATTAATCGCATAAAAATGTTTTCTAATTTTTAAATAACATATAGAAAAAACAATTAATAAAAAAGGAGATACAATAATATGAAAGTACTAGTAATTAACTGTGGTAGTTCATCACTGAAATACCAATTAA
>CAMTJB010000178.1 GCA_947072715.1 uncultured Fusobacteriaceae bacterium
GGAATGGGAAGTGCAGTACTAAAAGGAATAATAAATAGTGATAACATACCAAGAGGGCAAGTAGGTGGATCTTATACAGGTTCAGTAACGATAGAAGTTGATTATAAATAGGAGGGAGAGCTTTGGAAGTGGGTAGTATAAGAAAAATATCAAAAATATTTTTAATAGTAAGTCTTCTTACTTTAAATATGCAAACATTTAGTGCAGTATCAAAAGTAGGAGCAACATCAGTAGTTCCAGTTACAGCAGTTATCCCAACATTAGAACCAGTTCTATCGTATAAGGGATCTGGGATATCTCAGATGGCTTTTGCTAAACAAGATATGAATATAAAAGGTGAAGTAATAATGGGAGTTACAAGTTATAAGCAAATTGCTAATGGATTTGACGGAGTAGTTACAATGAAGTATCCAAAGTCAATACAACTTATAGCTCCAGAGGCTTCTGGATTGTCGTATAACGTTAAATTAGAGTTTGATGTAGTAACAGGAGAAACAGATAAAGGTAACGGAGTAGAGAGAGAAATAGAGCTTCTAGTACCTTTAGGGCAAGAGATATTAAAGAGTATAGGTTACACTATAAGTGGAAATGCTCCAGTACCAGGTAAGTATGAAGGGATGGCAGATTTCACTTTAGAATATAATTAGAAGTGGGAGAAATTATAGATGAAAATATCAAATAGAAATGTATTGAAAATTTTATTTATACTATGTTTATTGAAAAATACGACACTCTCATTTGCAGAAGTTTTAAAAGAAAATACAAAAGAGCAAAAATTAGTTTCACTAGAAGAGCCTAAAGATGAAGAAGAGATAAAAGACTTTGAAGGAATAGAGGGGGAATATAGTGAGGGAGAAGAAGTATTAATAAAGTTAGATATAAAAAAGAAAGAGGAATATATTACAGGAATAGTTAAAAATGGAAAAATATATCTAGAAGAGGAAGCTTTTTTAGAAGCTGTTGAAACTAAAATAACGAAGAAAAATCAACCTCAAAATGCAATAGAAGTAGAGGGGAAAAGATATTACGATTTAGAGAGTGATTATAAAAGTTTAGGATTGAAAAGCTATTCATTCGATCAAGAGGGAATGAACATGAAAGTAGTTCCTCAATGGAAACTTCAATATGAAAAAGAAGAAGATGCTTTAGACGCCAGAGAGAGAACAAAAATTCAAAACAAGAATAATAAAGAGGTAGAATACGCAACAGAAAATTGGAAAATGTGGACCTCTGGAATAATGGGAATAGGATATACAAGGACTGATGGAGATAATGAAAATAATAGTGGTTACATAAGATATACAAATAACTTACTATATGGTTCAACAAGTTTAAATGCAACGATAGATGATAATGATGACGATGCTAAAGCAACACTGGATTTTGCTTATTGGGAAAGAAATGTTTTAAATAATAAGAGATTATTAATTGGAAATACCTTTAAGCAATCTAACTATAGTACATCTGACCGTAGTAGCTCAGTAACAGGAATTACATTAGGGGAAGAAAATAGTTGGGATAGTCAAATGAGAGTAACTCAAAAGCAAGTAACTGGTTATGCCCCAACAGGAACAACAGTTGAATTATATGAAAATGGAATACTAAAAGATTTTCAAACTGTAACAGATGGACAATATGAATTTAACGTTGATCTATTTAATGGAAGTAAGAATTATGCAATAAAAAAATATATGCCAGATGGGCGAATAATAATGGAAGAAGTAACATTATTAGCTAGTGAAAGCGTGTTAGCAAAAGGGAAATTAGATTACTCGGTGGATGTGGGAGTAATTAAAAGAAAAGAGAATAAGAGTACTTTTGGTGGACAAGTTAAATATGGAATATTAAAAGATTTTACAGGAATTATAGGAGGATTTGACTTATACGATGATGAATACAGTAAGCAATCTTTTTATACTGTAGGAGAGGTAGGGATAATTGATATACCCATTATAAAGGCTCCTCTTTATCACAATGTAATGTATTCTAGTGATGGAGACGATAATTCAATGTCAAAATATAACTTAGGATTAACCTTAGGAAAAGATCAGTTAAACTATAAAAATGAAGATTATACAAAACTAGATGAAAGATATCAATCTTTCACAAAAAAAAATGATGATCTTTATTATGACTTAAGAGAGATAAAAGGATATAACTTAAAAGTAGGAACTTCATCTCGTGAAGATACCAGCAATGAAAAGCAAAGAACTTATTATGGTACTGTATATAAAAGTTATGGACCATTTTATACAAGTATAGGAGTAAACAAAACTAAAAATGAAACAACAGGAGAAACAGAAAGGAATATATCCCCTGGAATATCATATAGTACACCAAGTAATAGTAAGATAAACAAATGTTTAGATACAATCTCTATATATTCAAATATAGGAGATGAAAATACTTATGGACTTAGCGTAGGAAAAACTAATGCTGGAGAGTGGGATTATTACCTTAATTACAATAATAATGATAAAAACGACAAAGAATCATTTGGAATGATGGTTAGTTATACGCCAGGTGGAAAAGCTAAGGTATCTACGAACATTCAAAATTCACATTATAATCAAAAACCAACAATTCAAAATACTGTTGAAACAAATGTGTATATGGGTCCAAAAAAACCTAAGTTTGATTATGCAAAAAATATGGGGAAAGGCACAGTTGCTGGAAAAGTTTATTTAGATAGAGATGGAAATGGTAAGTTTGATGAAGAAACAGATGTAGTAATAAAAAATTCTAAAATAGAAACATATAGAAATTCAACATATGCAGATGAAAATGGTGAGTTTGTATTAGGAGGATTAGAAACATATTCACCAGTAGATGTAAGAATTAGCAGTAATGATGACGAAATTCCTTACTATGTATCAACAAAATCTCATGAAAAAGTAAAACTTAATCCAGGTGGAAGAAAGAAGTTAGACTTTGGATATCGTCCAGTAGTATCAATAGCAACTGAGATAAACTTTGGAGAAAATTTCTATAGAGAGCAAGTAATAGATATGCTAAGAGACATGGAGATAGAGTTTGAAAATATGAGAACTCATGAAAAGTATAAATATGAATTTGGTAAGGATGACATAATAATAAAGACATTACCAGTAGGAGTATATTCTCTAGAGCTTACTTATAAAGGAGATTCGAATATAAAAATACATAAATCTAAACACTACTTAGCTCTAAAAGAGACAGAAGAAAGTGAAATAACCTTCGATGTAGACAAACTAGATGAAACAAATTTTGTATTAACAGTAAAGCAGGACTATAAGCAACTATTCGTTAGTTTAGAGCAACTATACTCAAGTATTGAGTTAGAGAAAAGTAAATATATCGGTTATGGAAAACAAGAGACAAAGAGGAGGTAAAAATGAAAAAAATATTAATAGCAGTATTACTAATGATTTTAACAGTAACAAGTTTTGCTGAAAGACAAGATGGGGAACAAACCCCAATATATCCATCAACATTATCAATACCAATAGAGAAATCAAAGAATATAAGAACTTTTACAGTGTAC
>CAMTJB010000179.1 GCA_947072715.1 uncultured Fusobacteriaceae bacterium
GATTATAGATGGAGTACAGACATTAAAACTTGGAGATTTAAAATTCAAGCAACCTTCGGTTTTGGAGTCGAACAGAAAAATTATTGAGAAATTTCTATTGGAAAAAGGATTTGAAAGTTTTGAAGAGCTAAAAAAATATCATCCTTTTGAATCTGAAGAAGTTTTAGTTCAGGGAATATTAAAATATTACAGTGAATAACTATAAAAATAAAAAAGAGAGGTTAAAAAAATGGAAAACTTAAGAACAGATTATGTGGTGGATTGTAATGTATTTTTAGCAAAAGGGATTAGTATATCAGAAATTACAAGAGTTAAATCTCTATTCTTACCTATTGAAAAAAAAGGTAAGATGATAGTTCTTGAATCTGTTTGCAAAGAGGTTGAAAAAAAAGGTAAAAGTGGGAATAAGCAAGCCTTAAAAATTAGTGAAGAACTCTATGACTTCTTAGAACAACATAAAGAAAAGGCTGAGTTTGTAGTAACTGAATATCATCCAAAAGGAGTGGATGATACAATAGTAGACTATTGTACTAGAACAGGGGCATTATTACTTACTTGTGACAAGATGCTTTTCTTGAAATATAAAGCTGCAATGAATAGAGCTGGATTTAAAGTTGAGGGTCCTCTTCTTGAGGAAAGTATTTTAAAGAAGTTATCTTCTTTATATCAGACATTAGAAAAGTTGACAAAGGAAAATCTACACTATTTTTTAAAGATAGTATTAGGTTTAAATAAAGGTACAAAAGGTAAAAATGAAAAGGATTTGATAGATTTTATTGCATTCTCTCCAGAAAAAAGATATTATTACATAATGGACTTTATTGTTGATATGCAATTGTCAGGAGAATTAGAGAGTTTGAAAGAAGAGGTTAAAAAAATAGTGAAAGCAAGTAAAATAGGAAATATAGATAATGATACTTTAAAACAAGCTTTAAAAGAGATAAAGGAACTTAATTTAGGAACACTTATATTTTCTCAAGCTATACCTATGGAAGTCAATAAAAACCTCATAGATAGATTCCTTTTGGAAAAAGGATATGAAAGTTTTGAAGAACTAAAAAAATATAACCCTTTCAAATCTGAAGATGAGTTGATAGAAGGAATAAAGAACTACTATAAACTGTAAGGAGGAATTTAGGTATGCGAGAGCTTCAGTTACCTGTAGTTTTACTGATAGATACAAGCGGTTCAATGGAAGAAAATCTAGAGATATTGAACCGTTCTATCATGGAGATGCTACAGAGATTGAAAAGTGAAAGTAGAGAGGGAATTAATATAAAGATTATGATGATTACTTTCGGTGGAGAAGCTAATCTCCACCTACCTTTAACAGAAGTAAAAAAAATAAAATTTATAAATTTTATTGCTACTGGAGGAACTGATTTTGTGGGAGGAATAAAGCTTTTAAAGGAAAAAACTCAAGAAATTGATTTTTATAATAGTTTCAACCCTGTATTTATTCTTTTATCGGATGGTTATCCAGAATTAGATGGAAGTTGGAGAAGAGAACTAGAAAGTTTTCTTCAAGATGAAAGAATGGAGAAAGCTGAAAGGTTTGCTTTAGGGATTGGAGATGGCTATAATGAAGTTGTTTTAGAGCACTTTACGTCATCTTCAGAAAATATTTTTGAAGCAAGAGAAGCTTATGAGATTTACAATTTTTTTAAGTATTTAGGAGATTTTATAAAAAAATAAAGAAAAAGGAGCTAAAAATGGAAATAAAAGTTCAAAAGAAAAGAATGTTGCCACTAATATTACTAGCAGATGTAAGTGGTTCTATGGCGGATAATATGGGTGTACTAAATCAAGCTATTTATGAAATGGTAGAGTCACTTAAAAATATAAATTCTCTTAAAAGTGAAGTAAATTTTTCAATAATAACTTTTGGAGGGTATGCCAAAATTCATACACCACTTAAGCCTATCAAACAAATTGATTTCAGAAAAGATTTAAAAGCATATTCAATGACTCCCTTAGGTGAAGCATTAAAAGAAGCTAAAAATATAATCGAAAATAGAGAGCTTGTTCCATCAGATGGGTATAGACCTGTTGTAGTACTACTATCGGATGGATTACCTACTGATTCCTATGAAGAAGAGCTAGATAGATTTATAAAAGAAGGAAGAAGTTCAAAATCTGAAAGATTATCTTTAGGAATAGGAGATAGTTTTGATAGGGAAGTTTTGGAGAGTTTTACAAATATTGCTAAAAATAAAATTTTTACAGCAGAGGATGCAGCTGGGATACCTGACTTCTTTAAATTTGTAACAATGACTGTAAAGGAAAAATCTCTTAAAAGCAATCCTGACGAGGTAAATATTCAAAATGAAAATGAACTTGATATTAATGATATTTTAAAGGGGATTCCAGTACCAAGTTCATTAGATCAAAGTCTAGGAAAAACTAAAAAAACTACTTCTATTACAAGAAAAAATGATATAGAAGATTTAGATGATTTATTTGCTGGGTTGGAATAAATTATGAGTAGTGAAGTAAATGAGATTTTAGATGAGGATGGGTTTATTCATAGATTTGATATTTCAAATATTCTAGGAGCTGGTGGGCAAGGGAGAGTATTTGAAACAACTAGTAAAAATGTTCTTTTAAAACTAATCCAAACAAAAGATAGAAAAATTACAAACAGAGAAATAAACAGAGTGATGGCATTGAATATTCCAGAAACTTGTAAAGTAGCAAAACCAATTGCCAAAATTACATCAGAATGTGATATGATAGCTGGCTATACTATGCGTATGATGGAAGATATGGAACCTATAAGTGAACTTATGGAAACAGACAGAAAAGAGGTGAATGAATATTATATAAATGGAGGCAGCCTTAAAAGAAGGCTGCTTTTGCTAAAAAAAATAGCATATAATCTTTTTCTACTTCATGGAGAAAATATTGTATATGGTGATATTTCAGAGAATAATATTTTTATTTCTAAAAATATTCAAAAAAATGAAGTTTGGCTTATAGATTGCGACAATATGGCATATAGTCAAGATGTAAAATGGACTATATTGACAAAAGGGTATGGAGCACCAGAAATTTATAACAACAGTGGAGTAAATACTCTTAGTAGTGATGTATATGCTTTTGGAATATTATCATTTAGAGTACTTGCCCTTTGTGATCCCTTTGCAGGTTCTGCACTGGAAGAAGAAAAGATAAATTCTGAAGATGAGTTCAGAGATGAAACTAAAATTCAGAAAGAGATTTATCAGGGAAATATATCTTGGATAGGAGAGATAAATTCTAAGAATTTCCCATTATATGGATACTCAACCCATTTAGATAAAATTTTAACAAAAAATTTGAAACATCTTTTTGAAAGAACTTTTGGAGAAATAGGTAGAAAAAATAGAGAGGAAAGACCAACTATGAAGGAGTGGTATTATACTCTTTCTGAGGCATATAATTCAACTATAACTTGTGATATCTGTGGGTGGACTTATTATCCTGAAACTGGGGACTGTCCTATTTGTCAGGGTAAAAAAAAGAGCTACTA
>CAMTJB010000180.1 GCA_947072715.1 uncultured Fusobacteriaceae bacterium
GTGAAACAGTAACAGCTCCAATTCCAGGAGTTATTTTAACTATGTGTGTAAAAGTAGGGGATAAAGTAACGAAAGGATCAACTCTTTTAGTGTTAGAAGCAATGAAAATGGAAAATGAAATTATGGCACCGATTGATGGAGTAGTATCAGAAATAAGAACTCAGCAGGGAACTTCAGTTAATGCTGGTGACATACTTGTAGTAGTATCTTAACAGAAGGAGGGTACTTAAATGTTTCAGATATTTATAGATTTTTTATCTAGTACAGGATTTTCAGCAGTGAATGTAGGGGATATTATAATGATAATAATCTCTTGCGTATTACTTTATTTAGCTATTGTTAAAGGTTTTGAACCATTGCTATTAATTCCAATTGCTTTTGGAATGTTATTATCTAATTTACCTTTATCAGGCATGATGACTTCAGGTTCTGTAGATGCAAAAACAGGGCTGTTATCACCTGGAGGACTATTTTATTACTTGTATCAAGGAGTTAAGTGCGGAATATTTCCACCTTTAATCTTCTTAGGAGTGGGGGCAATGACAGATTTTGGTCCATTAATTGCTAACCCAAAATCACTGCTTTTAGGAGCAGCAGCACAGTTTGGAATTTTCTTTACATTCTTTGGTGCTATAGCATCAGGATTATTTACAGCACAAGAAGCAGCTTCCATAGGAATTATAGGTGGAGCAGATGGACCAACAGCGATATTTTTAACATCAAGATTAGCACCTCATCTTTTAGGTCCAATAGCAGTAGCAGCATATTCATATATGGCATTGGTACCAATTATACAGCCTCCTATCATGAAATTTTTAACTACAAAAGAGGAAAGAATGATAAAAATGGAGCAGCTAAGAACCGTAAGTAAAAAAGAAAGAATAGTATTTCCCGTAGTTGTAACAATACTAGTTTCTTTTGTTGTTCCACCAGCTACAGCTTTAGTAGGAATGTTAATGTTAGGAAACTTAATAAGAGAGAGTGGTGTTGCAGTAAGATTAGAAGATACTGCAAAAAATACCTTGATAAATATAGTAACAATTGTTTTAGGATTATCAGTAGGAGCAACAGCAAATGCAACAACATTTCTAAATGTAAAAACTTTAGCAATTATAGCTTTAGGAGTTACAGCATTTGCTATAGGAACAGGTTCTGGTGTATTACTTGCTAAATTTATGAATAAATTTTTAAAAACACCTATAAATCCTTTAATAGGATCAGCAGGAGTTTCAGCTGTACCAATGGCTGCGAGAGTTTCTCAAGTTGTGGGGCAAAAAGAAAATCCTAGTAATTTTTTACTTATGCATGCAATGGGACCAAATGTTGCTGGAGTTATTGGTTCAGCAGTAGCTGCAGGTGTTTTGCTTGCTATGTATAATTAAAATTATTAATTATTACAAAATAATGAAAAATAATTTGTTAATAATTCTGATGGAAGAGGGACTTGAGTAATATTTAATTGAACTTAAGTCTTTTTTTTATCAAAATAATGAGGAAAATAAAAATAAAAAGAGTTAATTTAAGTTTTGATTTAGTAGAATTGCAAGGGATTTCACATGTATAACTTTTAGTTATTCTTACATAACTAATTCTTTGTAAATAAAAAAACACAAAAATGATAGTATGTTATAAAGGAGTTGTAGTGATCTTTTTTAGTTTTAAATGTTCTAAAAATAAAAAAATTAATAAAAATATAATGGGAGGTGTTTTTTTTATAATGGTTATTGTTTAAAAATTTTTTTCAAGAAAAAGGGGTGAGGTTATATGCATTTTGATTTATCAAGTTTTTTAATGGATCAGTTTGTTTTAATGTTTTTAACGCTTGCAATAGGGATGTTAGTGGGAAAAATATTAAAGTTAGGAACATCTGGAACTCTATTTGTGGGATTAGGAATAGGATGGTGGATAAAAAAGTATGCAGAAAGCATGTTGATAAATTCAGATAATACAGCTAAGGTAATTAAATCTGCAAAAAAATTAATATCAATTTCTGTTGTAGATGAACTTTTTTTTACTCTGTTTTTAGTATTTTTTGTAGCTTCAGTAGGGTTATTAGCGGCAGATAAAATAGCAGTTGTTCTAAAAAAATATGGAGTAAAATTTGTTATACTAGGATTTTTAATAACAGCAATGGGAGCAGCAGCTACCTATGCAAGTACTTTTTTAATAAGAGGAGTAAATCCATATGAGATAATGGGGGTATATTCTGGGGCTTTAACAAGCTCACCAGGTCTTGCTGCAGCAATAGAAACAACAAAAAATCATACTTCAGAATTAGTCGAAAAGTATGAAGGGTATTCTAAAAAAGAGAAAGTGAAAATATTAGATATTATAGATAAAAAATTAAATGTTGATAATACACCAATTTTGTCAGAGGATCAAAAGAAGCAATATAGAGTTAACGCAGAGGCTGGAATAGGTGTAGGGCATGCAATAGGATACCCTTGGGGAGTTATTATTGTAATTGTAGCTATGCAAATGATTCCGAGAATATTTAAAATGAATCTCGCTGAAGAGTATGAAAAATTTAATGGTGAAATGAATGATAAAGAGACAAATGTTAGAGAGATAAAAGCAACATCTTTTGACCTAATTGCTTTTGGACTTGTCTGTGTTGCAGGGTATTTAATAGGTCTGATAAAGATATATTTAGGATCTACTTTAGGATGGTTTTCACTTAGTGCTACAGGTGGAGTATTGATAGCTGCATTACTTTTAGGATATATAGGAAAATTAGGTTGGTTATCTTTTAGAATGGATAAAAAAACTTTGGCAGAGGTAAGAGATATAGGACTTGCAATGTTTTTAGGAGTTGTAGGATTACGATATGGATTTGCTGCTATTGATTCCCTAACTGGTTCAGGATTAATGCTATCAATTACTGCGATAGTTGTAGGGTTAGTAGCAATGGGAACTGGATTATTAATAGGAAGGTATGTACTTGGAATAAACTGGATTATGTTATCAGGAGCTATCTGTGGAGGGATGACATCAACTCCAGGATTAGGAGCTGCAATTTCATCAGTAGGAGGAAAAGATGACCCAGCAGCTGGATATGGAGCAACATATCCCTTTGCACTTTTTGGAATGGTTTTATTTACAATAATATTACACAAATTACCTATATAGATAAAATATTAAATAATTTATTAAATAAAAATAAGGACTAATGTTATTATAGATACTAGTCCTTATTTTTATTTGAATTTTATGCAAGTTAGTTATAAATAGGCGAATACTGATTAATACCGTCTTTTAACAATTCTTCAGCTCTCATAGTTCCATCTTTTAAAGTTGAAAGAGAGACATGTTTTCCTTTAAATCTAGCTAAATCAATTGGAATATTTGCTGAAATAATTACAGCTTTAGCATTTTTTATATCTGTATCAGTTAATTTATTTCGTGTTTCATCTGGACAAACTAGCTCTATTTTTAGATTAATTCCTAATTGTTTTGCTTTAATTTCAAAAGAGTTGGCACACATATATGTATGAGCAATTCC
>CAMTJB010000181.1 GCA_947072715.1 uncultured Fusobacteriaceae bacterium
CCTATTCCTTTTTTAGGAAACTTAATCGGAATGTTTTTATTTACTTTCTTTGCAATCTATTGTATAGAATATCGTCGATTTAATTGTCGTCACTCTTCTATTAAAATTGCTTGGTCAGGAGTGGTATCAAAAGTATTCATGTTACTGTTTAAATTTTTAATAACAACAATGATGTTTATATATTTAGTTGCATCTGTATTTTAAAATGCATACTCAATATGAAAAGAGAGATTTCTATCCTTATATAGGGATAGAAATCTCTCTTTTTGTTTAGATCTTAATATTTATTTTAAATATCAACATTTACATTATCATTAAATTCTTTTTCTAATGGATTATCGTGCTAATTGCAGTTAAAAGCATTCCACCTATAATTCCATATATAACAAGATGGTGATCTCCATATTTCTCAGCTGTTGGAAGTATTTCGTCTAAAGCAATAAAAACCATCATCCCTGCAATTAGTGAAAAGACTATTCCAAATAACGAATCATCTAAAATGTTTCCTATAAAACAATATGCAATTATCCCTCCAAGTATAGTCATTGATGAACTTAAAGCTGAAAAAAATAGCGCTTTTTTCTTACTCTTAGTTGCTAAAAAAATAGGTATTCCTATAGCTAGTCCTACTGTTATATTATGAATCCCAATAGCTAGTCCCATTGATATTCCTAAAGATTCGCTTTTCATTGCAGCCATAAAAGTAGAAAATCCTTCAGGTATATTATGTATTCCTATTGTTAATGCTGAAAAAACACCCACTCTGTATAAGCAACTAAAAGGTAATTTTTTTTCCTCCTCAGTCATCTCTGTAAAATCTGGAATAATTTTGTCCAATAAAGATATAAAAAATATCCCTGAAAAAAAACTCATAATACTGATTACCTTTCCTTTATCATCTCCAAACTTAGACTGAAGTATTTCTAAACTTTCAGGTAAAATCTCTAAAAATGCTAAATATAGCATTATTCCCCCTGCAAATCCTAATATTAAAGATAAAAATTTTGTATTTTGAGTTTTTATATTAATTCCAATAAATGTTCCTAATATAATAAACAATGCTGTTAAAATAGTTATTAAAAAAGAAAATTGTACTGTACTCATATTTCTCAACTCCTAAATATAGATTAACTATATTAAATATACAAAAAAAACATTAATTTCTTTTTAATTTTTCAGGTATTTTCTATTTTTTTATTTTAAAAAAAATATTTATTTACCTTTTTTGAACTAAAAGACCTTTTTATGTTTCTTTTGAATTAATTTAGAAACTTATTTAGTAAATTTATATACAATTATATTTATTAATATGTTATATTATAGTTAACATTAATAAATATAACTAATTTTTATCAAAGGGAGATATAAAAATGTTAAGAGATATGCCAACTAATATAAGTCCTGAACTTTTTAAAGTATTGTGTGAGATGAAACACTCTGATGAAATTGTAATTGGAGATGGAAATTTTCCAGCAACATGCAATACAAAGCAAATAATCAGATGTGACAGTCAAAGTGTCCCAGAGATATTAGAATCTATTTTAAAGTTTTTTTCATTAGATAAAATTGCTAAGCAATCAGTCTCTGTAATGGATGCAGGTGAATTTTCACCTCCAATTTGGGGAAAATACAAAGAAATCATTTCAAAATATAGTAATGAAAAGAATAATAATTTTGAAAAAATAGAAAGATTTAAGTTTTATGAAAGAACTAAAAAAGCTTATGCAGTTATAGCAACTAGTCAAGCTGCTCTTTATACTAATGTTATATTAAAAAAGAATAACTAGTTTTTAAAATACTTTAATATCAAACACTCTAAACTTTAATATTTAATAATAAAATATAAATAAAGAATTAATAGGAGGAACTAATGTATACTTTTCTAATATCTTTTGTTTTATTAATTTTAGGTTACAATATTTATGGAAAGTTTGTTGTTAATAATTTTGAAATTAATGAGGATAGGGAGACTCCTGCAACTAGAATTAATGATGGTGTAGACTACATTGAAATGAGTTGGCCTAGAGCTTTCTTAATCCAGTTTTTAAATATTGCAGGTACTGGTCCTATCTTCGGAGCTGTTGCTGGAGCTCTTTGGGGTCCATCTGCATTCTTGTGGATAGTTTTTGGTAGTATTTTTGGAGGGGGAGTTCACGATTACATTAGTGGTATGATCTCTCTAAAACATAATGGTTCAAGTATTACAGAGGTTGTTGGAATTTATTTAGGAGACAGAGTAAAAAAAGTCGTTATCGTATTCACTTTGATGTTATTAATTCTTGTAGGAGCTGTATTTATAACAAGTCCTGCACAAATATTAACAAATGTAACAGGTGTCAATATCAATGTATGGGTAGCTATAATAATTGTTTATTATTTAATCGCAACTGTTTTACCTGTTGATAAAGTAATTGGTAAAATCTATCCATTATTTGGAGCTTCACTTCTTATAATGGCGATTGGTATTTTAGGTGGAATGATTTTTACTGGAAAAATTGCTGCAATACCTGAATTTACCTTTACTAATTTACATCCAAACTCAGTTCCTATATTTCCGTATCTATTTATTTCTATAGCATGTGGAGCTATATCAGGATTCCATTCAACACAATCTCCTATGATGGCTAGATGTATTGTAAATGAAAGAGATGGAAAAAGAGTCTTCTACGGTTCTATGATTGTTGAAGGTATGGTAGCTCTTATTTGGGCAGCTATTGCAATGTGCTACTTTGGTGGGACTGTTGAATTATCTCAAGCTGGACCTGCTGGAGTTGTTGTTAATAAGGTATCAATGGGAATGCTTGGAAGTGTTGGTGGAATACTAGCATTACTTGGTGTTGTTGCTTGTCCTGTTACCACTGGAGATACTGCATTTAGAAGTGCTAGACTTATTGTCTCAGATTTCTTTAAATATGAGCAAGGTCCTATTAAAAATAGATTTGTTATTGCAATACCTTTATTTATTGCAGGTGTTGGACTAACTTTTGTAGATTTTACAATTATTTGGAGATATTTTGCATGGTCTAATCAGACACTTTCAATTTTCCCTTTATGGGTTGGTGCTAACTTCTTATATAAAAGAGGTAAAGCATATTTAATGGCAATGATTCCTGCTATATTTATGACAGTTACTACAATATCATATATCTTACAAGCAAAAGAAGGTTTTTCAATACCTAGAGAGTTATCTTTAATTGTAGGAATTGTAGTAGCAATTGGTGCAACTGTGGTATTCTATAAAACTAATAGTGGAAAACATGGAATTGACACTAACAAATAACTATAATTATCTTATAAAATAAATGTTATATCTATATATAAATAAAAAACGGCTATCCAATTTTTCTTGGTAGTCGTTTTTTTATTTCAAAATTAAGATACTTAATAATATAACTTTCTATTTTTCTAATTTATCCATACACATTTTTATTATATTGGGCTCTCCTACCTCTCCACCTTTACTAATAAATTTCATATTAGGAGCTAGACCAC
>CAMTJB010000182.1 GCA_947072715.1 uncultured Fusobacteriaceae bacterium
GACCAAATATTTACGAAGTAACGGAGAATTTTTTAGCATATTTAGGTATTAAAAATGTTGAGGAATTACCAAACTATAAAATTATAAGTGGGAAGTAATATGGAAAAAATGAGAATAAATAAATTTTTAGCCCTAAAAGGGATAGCTTCAAGACGTGAAATAGATAGATTAATAGAAAATAATGAGATAAAAGTTAATGGAGATTTAGCAACTTCTGGAATGAAAATATCAGAAGAGGATAAAATAGAAATATCTGGAAAAAAAATAAAATTCCAAGAAGCTCAAGAAAAGAAAGTATATTTTTTATTAAATAAACCTGAAAAAGTTTTATCTGCATCAAAGGATGATAGAGGGAGAAAGACGGTTATAGATTTAATTAAGTGTGAACAAAGGATATTTCCTATAGGAAGATTAGACTATGATACAGAAGGTGCAATGATATTAACTAATGATGGAGAGCTTTTTAATAAAATTATTCATCCAAGAACAGAAGTATATAAAGAGTACGAAGCATTAGTTAAAGGATATGTAGATGATAAGAAGCTTTCTAAGCTTCAGGAAGGGGTGTCTTTAGAAGATGGTGTAACTTTACCAGCTAAAGCTTCTATTTTATCAAGAGATACGTTAAAAAGCTCTGTTGTAATTGCAATAAGAGAGGGAAGAAATAGACAAATAAGAAGAATGTTTGATGCTATTGGAAATAGAGTTGAAAAACTTAAGAGACTTAAAATTGGTGAAATAGGATTAAAAGGATTAAAAGTAGGAATGTACAGAGAGCTAACAGAAGAAGAAGTTAAATACCTATACTCTTTAGGGGAATAGATTAAAAAATATAGAAAATTAAAGAGAAAGATATAAATATATAGGAGGAAAAATGGCACTTACAAGAGAAGAAGTTTTAAAAATAGCTAAACTTTCAAAATTAGAGTTTAGAGATGAAGAGATTGTAAAATTCCAAGAGGATTTAAATAATGTATTCAGTTATATTGATGAATTAAATGAGGTTGATACAGAGCATGTAGCACCCCTTGTTCAAGTTAATCATATGTTAAATAATTTTAGAGAGGATGTAGTAAGACCTTCACTTACACAAGAGGAAGCTATGCATAATTCTCCAAGTAAAGTAGATGGAATGTTAATAGTTCCTAAAGTTGTTGGAGGGGATAATTAATGAATAACGTATTAGAATTAACAGCTTATGAGCTGAGAGAAAAGATATTAAAAAAAGAGATTACATCAGAAGAGTTAGTAAGATTAACTTTTGAAAAAATAGAAAAAACAAATGGAGATATAGGTGGATTTATATCTTTAAGAAAAGAAAAAGCTTTAGATGAAGCAAGAATAGTAGATAAGAAAATAGCTTTAGGAGAGAAAGTGGGAGCCTTAGCTGGAGTT
This sequence comes from uncultured Fusobacteriaceae bacterium, assembly GCA_947072715.1. The sequence goes on from CAMTJB010000182.1 coordinate 1,396, forward strand.
CCTGTAGCGATAAAAGATAACATGGTTTCAATAGGTGAATATGCAACCTCTTGTTCTAATATGTTAAAAGGTTATGAAGGAATGTATGATGCTACAGTTGTAAAGAAATTAAAAGATTCCGACGCAATAATTATTGGTAATACAAACATGGATGAGTTTGCTATGGGATCTACAACTAAAACATCATGCTATGGAATGGCGAAAAATCCTTGGGATTTAGAAAGAGTTCCAGGAGGTTCAAGTGGAGGAGCCGCTGCAGTAGTAGGATCTTCAATGGTTTCTATGTCATTAGGATCAGATACTGGTGGAAGTATTAGACAGCCAGCTTCATATTGTGGAGTAGTAGGATTAAAACCAACATATGGAAGAGTTTCAAGACACGGTATAATGGCACTAGCTTCATCACTTGATCAAGTTGGACCATTTACAAAGACAGTAGCGGACTCAGCTTTAACACTTTCAGTAATAGCAGGTGCAGATGATTATGATTCTACAGTTTTAGATATTCCAGTGGAAGATTATACAAAGTATTTAAATCAAGACATTAAAGGTATGAGAATAGGAATACCTAAGGAATATTTTATAGATGGTATGAGTGAGGGAACAAAAAATATAGTTTTAGATACAATAGAGAAATTAAAATCTCTAGGAGCAGAAATAGTAGAAATATCTTTACCACATACTAAATATTCAGTATCTACATACTATGTTCTTCAACCAGCAGAAGCTTCATCAAACTTGGCAAAATATGATGGAATTAGATATGGGCATAGAAGTACAAATGCTAAAAATGTAGATGATTTATATGTAAAATCTCGTAGTGAAGGTTTTGGAGATGAAGTAAAAAGAAGAATAATGATGGGAACTTATGTTTTAAGTGCTGGTTTCTTTGACGCATATTTTAAGAAAGCACAAAAAGTTAGAAGATTAATAAAAAATGACTTTGATGTTGTATTTAGCGATGTTGATGTAATTTTAACACCAGTATCTCCAACGACAGCATTTAAATTAACTGATAAGAAAACACCTGTAGAGCTTTACTTAGAGGATATATTTACAATTCCAGCAAATTTAGCAGGAATTCCAGGACTTGTAGTTCCAGCAGGATTAGATAATGGAATGCCAGTTGGTGTTCAATTCTTAGGAAAAGCTTTTGATGAAGGTCAACTTTTTAGAGTAGGGTCTGCTTTTGAAAAAGTTCGTGGAGAATGGATATTACCAAAATTTTAATAATGTAAAAAAGAGGAGAAAAATAGATGAAAGAATGGGAATCAGTAATTGGGTTAGAGGTTCATCTTCAACTTAAAACAGGAACAAAAGCTTGGTGTGGTTGTAGTGCAGACTACGATAATTCAGCACCAAATACACATACATGTCCAATTTGTTTAGGACATCCTGGTACTTTACCTAAACTAAATAAAAAAGTTGTAGAGTACGCAATAAAAGCTGGATTAGCTTTAAATTGTAAAATAAATAACGAAAGTGGTTTTGATAGAAAAAACTATTTTTATCCAGATACTCCTAAAAATTATCAAATAACACAGTTTGAAACACCTTATTGTGAAAAAGGAAATTTAGATTTTAAATTGAACTCAGGTAGAGAGGTTAATGTAAGAATTACAAGAATTCAGATAGAGGAAGATGCAGCAAAAAATATTCACTCATCAACAGAATCTTTAATTAATTTTAATAGAGCTTCTATACCTCTAATCGAGATAATATCTGAACCAGATTTAAGAACTTCAGAAGAGGCTTACGAGTATTTAAATACACTTAAAAATATAATAAAATATACAAAAATTAGTGATGTATCAATGGAACTTGGATCGTTAAGATGTGATGCAAATATTTCTGTTATGGAAAAGGGAGCAAAAGTCTACGGAACTAGAGTAGAAGTTAAAAACTTAAACTCTTTTAAAGCTGTAGCAAGAGCTATTGATTATGAAATTGGAAGACAGATAGATGTAATAGAAAATGGTGGAGAAATTTTCCAAGAAACAAGACAATGGGA
>CAMTJB010000183.1 GCA_947072715.1 uncultured Fusobacteriaceae bacterium
CTAAAATACGAGCCATCACATCTAAGAAGCGACCTGTTCCTGCTGCACACTTATCATTCATTACAAAGTTTATAAGCATACCTTTTTCTGATATATTTAAAGCCTTAGCATCCTGCCCACCTATATCTATAACCGTCCTAGCATTTGGAAATAGAAAATGTGCACCAAGAGCGTGGCAACTAAGCTCACTCATTTGAAAATTAATACCTTCTACAGAGTTCCTTCCATACCCTGTTGACACAAAAGAGGTCATTTCTTCAATAGAAAGATTGCTCTCTTTTAAAACTTTTTCTATAGCTTTTAATGGTCCACTTGTTCCTGTCCCAAAATTAACAAGTGACTTTCCTACAATCTTTTTCCCATTTTTTATAACAATACACTTTGAAGCTGTTGAACCTATATCTACTCCCAACGTATATTTATTTTCCATAGTTATCAAACTCAGTAATTAAACGTGGCATCATCATCTGATGAAATGCACAAATTGATTTAGGATTTTGATAATTTGAATTTACAAAAGCTTTCATATATTTTCTAATTTCAGTTAAATTAATAACCTCATCTAACAAGCCATTTTCTGCACAATACTTTGGTCTAGATTTTTCTTTGTACTCTTCAATCATTTTATTCATTTTGTCTATTGTAGGTTGTAAATCTTTCCCTTCTTTATAATCCTTAGCCAACTTTCTAGAATACATTGCTGAAGCTGCAGTCTCACCATTCATTACATTAATCTCTGTTGTGGCCATTCCTAAAGAAAAAGCATTTGTGTTATTTCCTTGAGGCCCTCCTAGTACATAATGGGCTGCTGCTGTTCCTTTTCTTAATGTTATTTCAATTTGAGGTATTTTAGAATTTTCTATTGAATATATTAAAGACTGTCCAAGTCCTAAAACCTCTGCTTGTTCAGCTTCATTTCCAACATCAATTCCAGTAGTATCTTGTAACCAAACTAGAGGTATTCTATCCCTTCCACATATAGTTACAAACTCATTCATCTTAATTAACCCTTGGCGATATAGCTTTCCTCCTATTCCAATGGAATTCTCCTTATACTCAGGATATTTCATTAAAATCCCTTGTTTATTTGCTATTACTCCAACTAATAGACCATTTATTTTTGCTATTCCTGCTACAATTTCAGGTCCATATTCTTTCTTATATTCCATAAATTCGCTACTATCAAAAATTCTTCCAATAACGTTATATATGTCATAAATTTTCTTAGGATTCATAGGTATTACACTGTATAGCTCTTCTATATCAAACTTAGGTTCACAAGGTGTATCCACCCTAAAAAAATCTAAATTATATGATGGAAGACTCTCTACATATTTTTTTATTCCATCTAAAACCCCTTCCTCTTCACCGTATACTTCACGCATAAAACCTGTCTCTTCATAATGAATATCAATCGATCCTGGAGCTGAAATTTTAGGTTTATTTTCCATTTCAATAAGTGCCAAAGCACCTTCCATATCTATATATCCTTTAGGATTCATACCCCCAATAATTCCAGCTCCCCCCACTGCCATATTAGCTTTTTCATGCGCAATTATTATTGTTGGACTTATACTGTGATACCCTCCACCTGCTGGATTTGTTCCATAAATGCCTACAATTACAGGAATTCCTAGTTGTTGTAATTCTGCATTTCTATAAAACGGTGTTCCTCCAGTTCTTCTTCCTGCATATACTTTTTCTTGTTCATCTAACTTTACTCCACTGCAATTTAAAATATATACTAAGGGTATATTTAAAATTTTTGCAGTATCAGAGGCTCTAATTAAATCTTCTGCTTGCCCTGGAACCCAAGCTCCAGCTAATTTCTTGTTATCAGATGCAACTACCACAACCCATTTCCCTGATATACACCCAAGTCCTTTTACTATTCCAGTTCCTGTTTCAAAATTTTCAGGATTAAAAAGCGTGTTTAAAGGGCACCAAGTATCTGCATCTACCAATTTTTTTATTCTTTGCATTGCTGTCATTTGCCCACTTTTATTTAAAGATTCATCAGAGCGCCCTCTTTGTAAAATATCTTCTGACGCTTCTTTTATCTCCCCTTCAACTTCTCTTATTAATTTTTCATTTTCTTCATCTACTTTTTTTAACGGACTTCCTACTATTGACATATTTTGGAAATATTTCGGCATGGAATAAAAACTCATTTTATTCTCCTTTTAATTAAAATTTTATTAAGATTTTATTAAGATTCTGTTAAGACTTTATTTGCTTTGTTTCTGGATGTTTTATAAAAGCTTGACCAGGGTCTATATCCTCTCTAATCATTTTTATAATTTCTGCAGTTGGTGGCTCTATTAGAACTGCTTTGCTTACATCTATATCAAAACCTGTATTTTCTTTTATATCCTCTGGAGAAGATGTGGGAAAATATCCAGTCAAGTACATTCTTTTAGTAACACTATCAAACTTTAGAACCCCTTTATCTGTTACCACCATTAGAGGACCTCGATTGGCAGGCACTCCTTTTTTAGCCCTTCCATCAGGTCCATCACCCCAACCTAAACTTGTTATATAATCTATTTTTTCCATAAACCGTCTTTTCTCATGTTGCATCATAATAATTGTATTTACATAAGTTGCAATCCCATTTGCCCCTCCACTCCCTGTAAAACGAGTTTCTGGATTGTAATAATCTCCGATACATGTTGAGTTTAAATTTCCATAAGAATCAATTTGTGCTCCTCCAATAAATGCAACCATTCTGTTATTATCGTGTAACCACTCATTTGCTTCAAAACCTATAAACCTTATATTTGGCCATTGAACACTACAATGTGCCATTAACCGATTGTCTCCAACACTTCGAGGCACCTCTATTGGATTACAATCCATAAGTCCACTTTCCACAATTAGTTTACAGTTAGGAGCGAAAATCTTTTTAGCAAGAGTTGCTCCTATTAAAGGAAGTCCTGTGCCAACAATTACTATTTGACCATCTTGTATCGTTTTAGCTATTTCCACAGCTTGTAACTCTTTAATTGTATAGTTTGAATAATCTTTCATCTTACTTCACTCCTTTAATCGACTGCATAGAGTATCCTAATCCAGGAATTACTTTAAGATCTATTAATCTAGTAGCGCCAAGTTTATTCAAATATTCACTATGATCTTTTAAATCATAAAACCACTCTTTTACAAATGACTCAAAGTCTTCATCAGTTTTACTAGCTTTGTCATAAGCTTTAAAATAATCACCATCATAATCATAATAGTTATAGCACTGTGAAGGATGGGCACCATAAGGAGCATGAACAACAGCACTTACTACAAAGCCAGGTATTGAGTTATTAAGTTCCCTGCATATTTCTGAATTGCTTACAAGCTCTTCACACGTAACTATGCAATGTTTTGCAGCAACTGCTATATC
>CAMTJB010000184.1 GCA_947072715.1 uncultured Fusobacteriaceae bacterium
ATTAATAGTAGTTAGTTCCTCTAATTTAGAAAAGAAAATAGAGAAATCTTCTTTTTCACTTAAAGGTTTTTTTTCTGTAAATGAATTTGATATTCTAGTGTTAAATTTAATCATAAGTTCTGAATAATTTTGAGTAATATTTTTGAAGTTAGGTAACTTATTATTTGCAAAATTATTAAAAACATTTAAAAAACCATCTATTTTATCAAGGTGAACTAAATCATCTTGTAAATATGCGTGCCATAAGAAAGGTTTTGAAGATAAAATCCCTCTAACGAAAGAATCTTCCCCTCTAACAAAATTAAAATCACAAAGAGAAAGAAGTGGATCATATTTTGATTGAACCATGAATGGTAAAAAGATAATATGAATTTTATCAAACTTTCCTAAATATTCAGAAGTATTATCAAAAGAAAAATTATACCTAGTTTTTAGTAACTCCTTTATAGATAGTTGTGATTTTTCCCCAAGGCAAAGAATGACAGTTTCATTTGATTGATTATTTAATGAATCAAATAAAGTATTGAAATTATATTCATAAGTAAAAATAGATCCAATTTTTCTATTTTTTAGAAAATCTTTTGTTAAAAAACTAGAATACTCTAATAGAGGAAAGGACTTATCCCCATCATCACATTCAGTATTAATATTTAAATTTGATGATGGAATTATTATTCCTCCTGACTTTGGAGATAAACCAGGCATAAAGAAAAATTTTCTAAGTTTAGGAGCTCCAATTAATGATTCTTGAAGATGAAAATCCAATGTCCATTCTTCAGAAGAGAGATATTCTAAATTAATTAGAAGAGAACTTGTTGACTTAGCTTTTTCTAAATACCAAGATGGCAAGTTATAACCAAAAGCTTCAATTATGACTTCAGAAGGAGTGATCTCATTTTTATTTTTTTCTAAATAATCAAATGTAATAAATTCTATACTATTAAGTATTTGTTTTTCTATTTCTATAGCTTTATTGTCTAAAGCTGTAAGTTTAGATGTTTGATCTAAAAAGACTCTTATTTTTATATCTTTATTTTGTGAGTTATATTTTTTTAAAAGCTCATTGGCAAATCTATACACTACACCAATATCACCAAAATTATCGATAACTTCACAAAAAATATCAAAACTTAGCAAAATATCACCTCATATTTTTATAAAAACTAATATTCTAATTCAAAAACATTACCAGTTCTTTTAACATATTCTTTATGTGCCCATCTAACCCAATCAGGTCTAGCAATCATACCACGACCAATAGCCACGAAATCTAAAAGTTTATTTTCAATAAGCCAACTAGCATCAATTTCACTTTTAATTTTTCTTACTCCAATAACAGGAATATTAACATGTTTTTTAATTTCTACTCCTAGAAAAACAACCCAATCTAAAGGGAAGGCATAAGGCATAACAACTTTAATCTCTTGTTTAAATTCAGGGTCAGGGATACCATTTGAAACATGAAGAATATCTACACCATATTTCTCTAAAGCTTGTGCAATTAATATTCCATCTTCAATATGAGGTTCATTTCCACCCATTCTATAACCAAGAATAAAGTTATCATCAAAAAGTTCTTTAGTTCTTTGGATTAACTCTCTAGAAAAATACATTCTATTTTCAAAGCTACCACCATATTTGTCTGTTCTAGTATTCCAAATTCTAGAGTTAAGTTGAGAGATTAGATAAGTATGTGCTCCGTGAATCTCTATTCCGTCAAATCCAGCCTTTTTTGCTCTATGGAATGCTAAAACAAATTTTTCTAAAATATTATCTAAAGTTTCTTCAGGAACTTCAGATATTTTATCGTAGAATCCAGCGTGGTGAATCTGTATAATTGCTGGGGAACCATTTTCTCTACAAATATCTGCAACTTGTTTAAGACCAGGAATAAATTTGTCATCCCAAATACCTATTTGGTTGTCTCTAAGCTTACCATTTTCGCATACACATGATGCTTCAACAATAATTAAACCACAACCTCCTTTTGCAACATCCTCATACCACTGTATAAGTCCAGGAGTAACAAATCCATCTTTTCCAACTTTAGAAAATCTAACAAGTGGAGGAAGAACAACTCTGTTTCTTATTTTTAAATTTTTTAATTTATAACCATCAAATATATTCACGATACACATCCTAATAAAAATTTATTCTATTCTATTTAATTTAATCAATTTTTTTACATGTATAAAAAAGTAGAACACTTTATTTTAATTGATATTTCAAATACAGTCAAGGAATTGATGTTAATAAAATTGTTTGATAAAATTAAATTAAAAGTGAGTTCTGAATATAAATATGCTATAATTCTATAAAATAATGTATTCATAAGGAGAGATTTTAATGAGTAAAATAAATGTAGGAGGTCAAGCTGTCATTGAAGGAGTAATGATGAGAGGACCTGAGTATATAGCGACAGCAGTTAGGAAGCCATCTGGAGAAATAGTATATAAAAGACAAAAAATTTCAAATATAAAAAATAAGTTTTTAAAAATACCTTTTTTGCGTGGTGGAGTAATGATTTTTGATGCACTAGTATTAGGGGTAAAAGAGTTAACTTTTTCAGCTAATCAAAGTGAGGAAGAAGAAGAAAAGCAAATGACAGACAAAGAAGCAATATTAACAGCTGTATTTTCTATGGGACTAGGAATATTATTGTTTATGGTTTTACCGTCTCTTGTTTCAACTCTTATTTTTAAAGATAATAGACTGGCAGCCAATGTATTAGAGGCAGTATTTAGAATAATATTTTTTGTATTATACATATGGTTAATTTCTTTTTCAAAAGAGGTAAAAAGAGTATTCCAATATCATGGTGCAGAACATAAATCAATATATGCTCATGAAAATGAACTTGACCTGAATGTTGAAAATGCAAAAGGGTTTACAACTTTACACCCAAGGTGTGGAACAAGTTTTTTACTAATAGTTATGTTAGTTGCAATAGTGGTATTTTCAAGTATTGATATGATTCTTCCTGTTCCAAGTAGTTTATTACAAAAGATAGGAATGAAAGTTTTATTAAGAGTAATATTGATGCCTCTTATAGCAGGAATATCATATGAACTTCAAAGATATTCAAGTAGACATCTAGATAATTTCTTTGTAAAAATGTTAGCTACACCAGGACTTGCATTACAAAAGATAACAACAAAAGAGCCTGATGAGGAGCAATTAGAAGTTGCAATAGTAGCTTTAAGATTAGCATTAGGGGAAGAGGTTCAAGGAGCAAGAGAGATAAAAGGATAAGTTATTAAGATAGATTTAAATATAGTAAAATAAAAAGTGTTTATGAAATAAAAAAAAGTGTTTGTAAAATAAAAAAAAACAGTAAAAAAAATATGGAAAAAATAAAAAGCATGTTATATATTCAGTAT
>CAMTJB010000185.1 GCA_947072715.1 uncultured Fusobacteriaceae bacterium
TTCTTCATGTTTAGGATCTATTGAAGATTCTTCTTTATAATGTTGAAAACAAACACCATAATTTTCAGAAATACTACTTTTATCTATTCCAATAATTGGTCCCTTAATTCCACTAGGAGCATCCATTTTTATAATAGCTTGTTTACTACATTTATCATTCTTTATTTTAGGAACACTATAAATGGAACTTTCATTTCTTTCACTACTCATAAATCTATTCCCCTTGGGATTGTTCAAAAATATTTTTATAATAATTTTTCATAGTTAATTCTGATATAATATTAGTAGATGGTTCAAGCTCAGTTATTCCTTTTCTAGCTTCTCTCCATGGTAATTCATTATGACTTAAACTCTCTAATTCATGCCCATCAAAATTTCCATAAGTAGCCCATATTCTATCTAAAAAGTCGCATGTTTCTTTATCTAAATTGGTAGTATTATTATTTTGTGGTATACTTTGCCAACCATATCCCTTATATTGTTGATATAATTCACTAGAGATTGGTCCATGAACCCATGCTTCAAAATTGCAATTAATAATTCTTCTATTTAGAAGAGCTAAATGCCATACTTGAGCATAATAACACAATTTTTGGAGTTTTTTAGGTGTCATACTTCCTAAATTTAAAAAATATAAAGCTATTTCAAATACTGAATATTCCATTTCTAATCTCCTTCAGTTTTATTTTACATATATAATATTATATCACGCTCTTTAATACTACATGTTGTGATTTCATAAATACTGATAATAAATTATAAACGAATTTGTAAATAATATAAAAGTTACTTTTTAAAATATAACTCCAGTACTAAAAAATTTTAAATACTCAAAATCTTTCCAACTTTTATTCGTAAAGTTTATCATTATTCACAACTCATCTGATCTAATTCTTTCTTTTCTCTATCTCTTCTATCTTTAGAATAATTAATTTGAAACCTAAGATTTTTTAAAACTTCATTTTTATTATCTTGCAACTTTTTAATTTCAGATATTATAGTGCAGCTTATTTTCATTTTTTCTGCTAAAAATGGCTTTATGTAAATATAATCAGATATTAGTAACGTTCCGTTTTTATCAAGACTAAAAAATTTCTTCTCATCTTCCGCTCTAATTATCTTTTTATTTTGAGAAGTTATAGGAATAAAATAAAAAGTTTCATTTACATATATCTTTACTCCTATTCCTTTTTGTGGATATTTGCTATTTTTTATTGTTATTAATTTCAAATATTCTTCGTTTAATTTTACTATTTCCATTTTTTTCTCCTAAAAAAAAGAAGTTACGACTTATTTCATAACTTCTTTTTTGTATCTCATTATGGCAGAGAAACTCCAACTATTAAAAGTCCCTACTATGGCAAGGGGTTTCCAACTATTAAAAGTCCCTACTACGGCAAGGGGTTTCCAACTATTTGTGTATTCTTATATACTACTCTAATCACTAGTACTTGTCAACAACTTAATTGTTGTTTTTAATCTTTACTTTTATTCATGTAACATGTTAAATGCGTCAAGTCTCGTATTTTACATAAAATTTTAAACATAAAAAAAAGGTTAAAAGATAAAAATATCTTTTAACCCTTATATTTATTAATCCTTTGCAATCACTAACTTTTAACTAAAGGTTATTAGTGAATGGCGTCGCCAACAGGAATCGAACCTGTATCTATGTCTTAGGAGGACAGTGCTCTATCCATTGAGCTATGGTGACCTTTTTAGTTGACAAAATATATTATACACTACTTCTCTATCTTGTCAATAACCAAAGGACTATTTTATTTTTTGATCTGATGTAACTCCAAAACCTGATGTTGTTGAATAATACTGAGCATCTATATATTTTCCATTAGAAACCAATACCATTCCTACAGTCTCTTTTACAGCTTTAGAACTACTTTCATTTCTATCAACTTCGTTATAAGCTTGGAATTTTGTTGTATCATCAATATGGTACCCTTTATTAACTAATGAAGAGTTTCTCATATTTTTTAAAGCATAAGTCCTTGCTGCTATACTCTGAACTTTTAAAGGTTCTACTCCAAAGTCTGTAGACATCTCACTTGGTACTACACTCTCTAAATAATCTTCAATTGAAACTTCATTTATTAAGTATAATTTTCCATTTTTTATAGGTTTTATTTCAAATTTCCCTGAATAAAGAGGGTACTTTGTTTTTCTATGACCCTTTTTTATTGTAGGAACTCCTATTAATGAAGTAGATGGAGTTACCTTAGCAATTCCTTTTCCTTTAGAAATAAGTTTTCCATCACTATAAAATTCAAGTTGATCATGATTCATTTTAAATTCTATTCTTTGATTAGCTGGAATCACTGTTTTTTTATTTTTAAAATCAACAGTTAGCTTTCCTTTAGAAATTAACTTAACATTTTTATGTTCAACAGATCTATCTTTAGTAATTGCTACTTTAATATTTCTATTATCGTAAGCTTTTATCTCTGCATGAGGGTAATAGAACTTTAATATCTCATCATATGACTTGTTATATGTTCTAGACATGTCTTGAGCTCCAGCTTGTGCCATTCCTACTCCATGACCATATCCTCCACCATAAAAGTTATATCCCTCTTCTGTTTTCTCAAATGCTAAGAATCCAGAAGGTGTTGAATTTGGATTTTTCAACAATACTTTTCTAGGATATTTACTATAAACAGTATAGTTTCCTCCACCTAAAAATCTACGTGAATTATACTTATCATTGAATAAATACGTTCCTTTACTTCCTTCTATTTGAATAGATGTTACAAGTCCCGATTTATCTCTTTCTGTTACTCTAATATTTCTAAGAACTCCTAAAGGATTCTCAGATAAAGGTACTTTTTTCCATTCTCCATTGACATAAGTACTTACATTTCTAGAATATTTTTTTAAATTCTTATTTAATAATTTTTCTAATTCCTTATTTGTCATTGTAAAGTTCCACCTATAGAAAGGTGCATTTGAACCGTACGCACGGATTGTGTTGTGTTTATAGAATTCTAAACTTTCTTTTTCATTTGTAAAGTCTATTTTTTCTTGACTAACTAGATGATTAACCTGACCATAATAGTAATCTTCACTAACTACTATAGGGAAGTCTTTTTGATTTAAATCTCTCTTCTGAGGTTTTGTTAATTCATACAAATTACTATTCTTTGAATTACCAGTTTTTGGATCTTTTAAAAGTGAAAATTCATCTCTTTTAAATCCATTTGGCAAATTATTTAAATCTGTTTCATCTAATGAAGTTTTAAAATTCAAAGGAATTCTATTTTTAGTTTTTTTCTCTTCTGTATTTTTATCTTTAGTACTTGTACAGGCTGTAATAATGATAAAAATAAAAATTAATATATATCTCACTATAGAG
>CAMTJB010000186.1 GCA_947072715.1 uncultured Fusobacteriaceae bacterium
ATGTTTTTGAAACAGAAAATAAAAGAAGTGGAGCTTATTCAATAAACATTTATGATGTACATCCATATATGCTTTTAAATTATAATAAAACAATGGATGCAGTATTTACATTAGCTCATGAATTAGGACATACTTTACACAGTATGTATTCTAGTAAAAATCAACCTTATGCAACAAGTGATTATACTATATTTGTAGCTGAAGTAGCTTCTACATTTAATGAAAAATTATTACTTGATTATATGTTAAAAACAACAGATGATAGAAAGGAAAGAATAGCTCTATTAGAACAAGCAATAGGAAATATTGTGGGAACTTACTATATTCAGGTATTATTTGCTGACTATGAATATCAAGCACATAAAATGGTTGAAGATGGAAAACCAATTGTTCCAGAAGCTTTAGATGAACTTATGACTAAACTATTTACTGAATATTTTGGAAACAATTTAACTTTTGATGATTTACAAAAAATAATATGGTCAAGAATACCACATTTCTATAATTCACCATATTATGTATATCAATATGCAACTAGCTTCTCTGCATCATCTAATTTATATGATAAAATAACAAATGAAAAATATTCAGAAGAAGATAGAAATAAATCAAGAGAGTTATATTTAGAATTACTAAAATCAGGTGGAAATGACCACCCTATGAATCAGTTAAAAAAAGCTGGAGTAGATTTATCTAATACAGAAAGTTTCACTGCAGTATCTAAAGATTTAGATAGATTATTAGATTTATTAGAAAAAGAATTAAAAGAGGAAAAAAAGAATTAATTTAAAAATGGAGAGTGTGTTTAGTATGTCAAGGTTTGATAAAATATATAAAGATATTGTGGAAAAAATAGATAAAGATGGTATTTGGAGTGAAGGAAACGTTAGAACAAAATATGCAGACGGTGCTCCAGCTCACTATAAAAGTTATATAGGCTATCAATTTAGACTTGATAATTCAGATGACGAGGCTCATCTATTAACAACAAGATTTTCTCCTAATAAAGCACCAATAAGAGAGATTTATTGGATTTGGATTATGCAATCTAATAATGTGGATGAACTTAATAAAATAGGATGTAAATTTTGGGATGAGTGGAAATTAGAAGATGGAACAATAGGTCCATCTTACGGTGCTCAAATAAAAACAAAAACTTTTGGTTATGAGAGCCAACTTCACTATATTGTGGGAGAGTTAAAAAAGAACCCTAACAGCCGTAGAATTATGACAGAGATTTGGGTTCCAGAAGATTTAGATAAAATGGCTTTAACACCTTGTGTTCACTTAACACAGTGGAGTGTAATTGGAGACAAACTTTATTTAGAAGTAAGACAAAGAAGTTGTGATGTAGCTTTAGGTTTAGTTGCAAATGTTTATCAGTATGCAGTACTACATAAACTTGTAGCAATGGAGTGTGGACTTAAACCTGCAGATATAATTTGGTCTATTCATAATGCTCATATATATGATAGACATATGGGAAAATTATTAGAGCAAGTAAAAAGAGATGAGTTTCCAGGAGCTAAAGTTAAGATAGCAAATTTCACATCAATATTTAATTTTAAACCAGATGATGTTGTTGTTGAAGGTTATGAATATGGAGAAAAAATAAGTTATGAGATAGCAATTTAATAAAATATGTAATATAAATAAACTCCATATTTTAATATGGAGTTTATTTAAGATTAAAGAAAATTATACTCAGGAGTGATTATGAAGGATAAAGCACAGTTAAAGTTAATAGTTTGCTTAGGAAAAGATGGGTTAATAGGAGATGCAAATCCAGAAGGAAATGGTTTGCTTTGGCACTCAAAGGAGGAGCTAACTCATTATAGAGAAACAACTAGAGGACATGTAACTCTTTTTGGTAAAAAAACTGGAGCAGTTGTACCAGTTGAGATTATGAGAAAAACAAGAGATGTTATCATATTAGATAGAGATACAGATATAGATAAAATTTTAAGAGATAATGCAAATAACGGAAAAATTGTTTTTGTATGTGGGGGACTTAGTATTTATGAGTACTTTTTACAGAATTATGAAATGGATGAATTATTAATTTCAAAATTAAAATCACATGTTGAGATTCAACCAGTTAATGATCCATTATATTTTCCCAATGTGGAAGATTTTGGATATAAACTTTTTGAAACAGTGGAGTGTAATGATTTTATTATTGAGAAATATAAAAAATAAAAATTAGATGTAAACATAAAGTTTAGAAAGAGTTGATTTTTAAATTAAAGTGGGGAATATATGAAATATAATAAAACAAATATATGTAGTGAAGCTCCAGTAAATCTTGTAGTTAATAATAAAAAAATAATTACTTTTATGTGCACACCTCTTGATTTAGAGGATTTAGCATTAGGTCATTTATATACAAGAGGTATGATGCAAACTATAGATGAGCTATTAGGAATCGGAGTCTGTTCAGAAAATAAAAAAATAACGGTAGTTTTGGATAAAAAAATAGAGGATAGTCAAGAAAATTCATATTTTCCAAATATTCTTTTAACATCTTGTGGAAGTGGTTCTACTTTTGATGAAGAAAATTTAAAAATTGATTTTTTAAAAATTGAAAAGAAATTTGAATTAGAAAAATTGAAAGAGTCTTTTATTTCTTTATTAGAGAATGCAGTTATTTATAAAAAAACTGGAGGAATGCATTGTGCACTTATTGGGATAGATGACAATAATTATATTAGAGAAGATATTGGAAGGCATAATGCAGTAGATAAAGTAATAGGAGCAGTTCTTAAAGAAAAGAAAAAGATAGAAGAATCTTTTATTATATCTACTGGCAGAATATCTGTAGATATGGTTATGAAAGCAGCTACAGCAAAAATATCTGTAGTTTCATCAAGAAGTATAGCAAGTGACTTAGCTATTGAAATAGCAAATAGAGTAGGAATAACATTAATAGGTAGGATAAATTCACTAGAGCCTATTATATATACATATAAAGAAAGAATTAAAAATACAACTAATTAAAATTTACGATATTAGGGGGAATAAATGTTAAATCTTGTTGTTAATGGGATGAAAATTTCTAGTAATGAAAAAAAAACCATTGTTGAATTTTTAAAAGATCAAAACATAGAGGTGCCAACGCTGTGTTATGACGAAAGAATAGAGAATGAACAGAAATGTGGAATATGTGTTGTGGAAATAAACGGAGAGCTAAAAAGGGCATGTGAGACTCTCATAGAGGATAACATGAATGTAAAAACGCATAGTCCAAAAGTTATAATGGAAAGAGCTAGAGTTTTAAATGATATTGTAGCAACTCATACTAATGATTGTGTAATTTGTTCAAAATCAGAAAGTTGTAAATTAAAAAAATATTGCTTAGATTATAAT
>CAMTJB010000187.1 GCA_947072715.1 uncultured Fusobacteriaceae bacterium
ACTCTAAGTATACCTATTGGCTTTTTATTTAAAATTAAGCTAGTCATTTATATGGCTAGCTTTTTGTTTTATTAAATAAATCTTAAGGGGGAAATTTTTATGGAAAACTATGGTTTCTTGTCAATACTGCCTATTATTATAGCGGTAGTTATGGCAATAAAAACAAAAAATGTAATAATATCACTTTTTACAAGTGTATTTATGGGGGCACTTATACTTTTAAATTATAATCCGCTTCTAGCAACAAAAAGTTTAATGACTGATTATTTTGTAAAGCAGATGACAGATAGCTATAATGCTGGAGTTATTATATTGATGATGTTTATTGGTGGATTTATTGAACTAATGATGAGATCAGGAGGAGCATATGCTTTTGCACAAAGTGTTGGAAAGTATATTAATTCAAAGAAGAAGGCTCAATTTTCAGCTTATCTTGCAGGAATAGTTATTTTCTTCTCAGACTTAGGAACTCCCTTAATAGTTGGTCCTATATTTGCTCCATTTTTTAAGAAATTAAAAATATCAAAGGAAAAATTAGCTTTTATTTTAGATACAACTTCTTCTCCAGTAGCAGTATTAGTCCCTTTTATTGGGTGGGGAGTATTTATAATAGGACTTCTTCAAAAAGAGTTTGAAAGTCTAAATTTAAATCTTTCTGATTACGAAAGTTTTGTAAAAGCGATACCTTTTAATACCTATCCATTACTTGCCTTAACTATTGTTCCAGCTTTAGCCCTTATGGATTTAGATTTTGGACCTATGAAAAAAGCAGAAAATGATATTTTAAATGAAAAAGAACTTGAAGCTCTTGAAAAAAAGGATTATATTGTAGAAAATGCTAAACCTATTTATGTTTGGTTACCTATATTAGTGTTGTTATTAACACTGTTTTCAATGCTAGGTTTTGACTTTATGTTTAAAAGATTCTCTGGAAGTGCATTTAGAGCAGCTTTAAGTAGTGGTTATTTATATGCTGCAATCGTTCTTTCTATTATGATGATAATAAATAAGAGCAAGAGTTTTACTGAAATATTCTCAATATATTTAAATGGAATAAATAAAATGACTCAAATAGCTATAATTCTTATACTGGCATGGTCTCTTGGAACAATTAACAAGAATCTAGGTTCAGCTAACTATATAGTTCATTTTATAAAAAGTATAAATCTTAATTCAGGTTTTATTCCTGCAATATCTTTTATACTTGGATGTATTATTTCTTTTTCAACAGGAAGTTCATGGGGGACTTTTAGTATAATGATACCTATTATTATACCTATGTCAGTAGCTCTTGGAGCACCTCTTTATGTTACAATAGGTTCGATATTATCAGGTGGATTATTTGGAGATCATGTTTCGCCAATATCTGATACAACAATACTGGCTTCTGCTGGTGCGGGATGTAATCATATAGAGCACGTAAAAACACAATTTTACTACGCTACTATTAACGGAGTAATATCTCTAGGGACTTTCCTTATAGGAGGATTTTTTCAAAGTTATTTTGTTCTAGGAGTAGCAATTGTTTTACAGCTTACAATATTGACACTTATAAAAATAAAACAAGTAAATAAAACAAATAAATAGAATAATGAAATAAGAAAGTTAAGAAAAAACAGAATAAGAAAAAATAAAATTTTAAAGGAGATAGTAAAATGCAATTTTTTTCAGGAAGATTTAAAGAGGAAGCAAGTGATCTTATACTTGATTTTCATTCATCAATAAACTTTGATAAAAGACTTTATAAATACGATATTATGGGGAGTATCGCTCACGTAAGAGGGCTTGGAAAACAAAATGTAATTCCTACAGAGGATTGCGAATTAATAGAAAAGACTTTAAGAGAGATATTAACTGATATTGAAAGTGGAAATATTGTTTTTTCTGTACAGTATGAAGATATTCATATGAATATAGAGAAAATACTTATAGATAGAATTGGAGACGTAGGAAAAAAACTACATACAGGAAGAAGTAGAAACGACCAAGTTGCAGTGGATATGAAACTCTTTACTAAGGATGAAGTAGCAAAAGTACAAGCTCAGCTTCTTGATTTACTAGAGATAATAAATGAGATAGCAAAAGATAATGTTTCAACATATATGCCAGGATTTACACATTTACAAAAGGCTCAACCAGTTTCTTTTTCACACTATATTTTAGCTTATGCTGAGATGTTTAGAAGAGACTTTATAAGACTTAAAAATGCTGTGGATTTAGCAGATACATCACCACTTGGATCTGCTGCTCTTGCAGGAACAACTTATCCTCTTGATAGAGAGTATACAAGCTCTATATTAGGGTTTGCTGCTCCAAGCTGGAATAGTATGGATAGTGTAAGTGATAGAGATTATCTAATAGAGATAATGAATGCTTTTGCACTTATTATGGTTCATCTTTCTCGTTTCTGCGAAGAGATAATCATCTACAGTTCAAATGATTTTGGTTATATAGAACTTAGCGATTCTTTCTCTACAGGAAGTAGTATAATGCCACAGAAGAAAAATCCTGATGCAGCTGAACTTATTAGAGGAAAGAGCGGAAGAGTGTTTGGAGACCTTATGGGCCTTCTAACGACTATGAAAGGGATCCCTCTTGCTTACAACAAAGATATGCAAGAAGATAAGGAAAACTTCTTTGATAGTTTAGATACTATAAAAGGGTGCTTAGCTGTATTTAACGGAATGATTCACACTATGACAATAAAGAAAGAGAGACTTCTTGAAGCAGCAGCACAAGGATTTATCAATGCTACAGATGTTGCAGATTATTTAACTGAGAAAGGTATGAGTTTCAGAAATGCATATAAAATTGTTGGTGGAATGGTAGCTTATTGCATAGATAACAATACAACATTTGAAGAGATTTCTTTAGGAATTTATAAAAATTTCTCAGTATTATTTGAAGAAAATATCTATGAAGTAATATCGATTAAAAATTGCGTTGAGAAGCGTTGTACACTTGGTGGACCAGGAAAAGAAAGTGTAAATGCACATATTAAGTTTTTAGATGAGTTTATAAAAGAATCTGAAAAGGTAGTTAATGATTATAAGTTAAATGATATTTTATAGGTTTAAAAATAAAAGGGGACTAGGAAAACTAGTTCCCTTTTATGATGAGTTTAGTTTCACTGAATATTTATCGTTGTAATTTATATTTTTTTATTTGCTAAATATAGAATTATTCATCTTGACAAAATTAAAAAAAAGTAATAAACTAAACATAAGATTACAACACTAAGCAAAAGCTTAATAAAAGGAGGGAAGATGACAAAAAGGGAGAATGAGATACTACAATGGATACAAGAAAACCCATTAATATCTCAATATGAATTAGCGGATAAAGCTAATATAACAAGGTCGT
>CAMTJB010000188.1 GCA_947072715.1 uncultured Fusobacteriaceae bacterium
CTATACATATTATTCAGTGCTTCCAAAGAATGTCCATTGCAAAAAGAGGCAGCCCCTATTATTACTATAACTTTTGATTCAGTTGTTTTAGCTATTCCGCAAGCAGCTGAAAGTGCTGTCCCTGCATGTCCACTAATAAACTGATCATGTATACTTTCTTCTGGATCTGAAAAAGGTGATAATCCCTCTCTTTTTCTTATTGTTGAAAACTTTTCTTCTCTACCTGTTAAAATTTTATGAACATATGATTGATGTCCAACATCAAAAATTATTTTATCTTCTGGAGAATTAAAAACCCTGTGAATAGACATAGTTAACTCCACAACTCCTAAATTAGGAGCTAGGTGTCCACCATTTTTACTCACAGTTTTTATTAATAACTCTCTTATTTCTTTAGCTCGTTCACTAAGTTGCTCTATATCCATCTCTTTTAATTTTTTCATATAAACCCCTAGTTTAGATTAAATAACTTCTAAATAGAAATGCAACTACAATTCCTAATACAGCTCCTACTAAAACTTCAAAAGGTGTATGTCCTAATAACTCTTTTAATTTCTCCTCTTGGATTCCTGAAATTAGTGAATTATTATGAATCTTTTCAATTAACCTATTTATTATTCCAGCATGCTGACCTGCTGCTCTTCTTATTCCAGAAGCATCATACATTACTATTCCTGCTAAAACCATAGCTATAGCAAAACTTGTACTTTTGAATCCACTTACAATCCCTATGGCTGTTGCCAAAGAAGTTACCGTGGAGCTATGAGAACTTGGCATTCCACCTGTTCCCCACAAAGTCGATAATTTAAATGTTTTATTTACAAATATAGCTACAAGAACTTTATAACCTTGAGCTAATCCCCACGATAAAAAGACAACATCTAAAACTCTATTTCCAAAAACAATCCCCTGTTCCATAACTCCTCCATATTTCTTTTTTCTTTCTTACTTAACTGATTTTAATTCTAATGATATTGTTGGTTTTTCTTTGTTTTCTTTAAATAGAATAATTGTTCTTCCAACTATTCCAACAATCTCTCCATTTATAGCTTCTGCTACCTTTCCAGCAATTTCAGATGTTTCTTGTTCACAATTTTGAAGAACTTTTATCTTAATTAATTCTCTATGAGCTATTGCATCTTCAATTCCTTGAACTATATTCTCTGAATATCCCTCTTTTCCAATTCTAACTATTGCTACTAAATCGTGTGCCTTTTTTCTTAAAAAAGCTCTTTTTTTACTTGTTATTATCATTTATTATCTCCTTTTTTTTAATCCTTAAACTTCCATAATCATTGGAATTATTATTGGATTTCTTTTTATTTTACTATAGAAAAATTTAGCTGCTAAATCTCTAATGCCATTTCTTAAACCTACAACATCACTTTTACCATTTTTTTCATACTTCTCTAATAATGGTTTTATACTTTCTATTCCCTCTCTTAAGAATTCATCCATTTCTTTTCCATAAATAAATCCTTTAGTTACTATTTCAGGTCCTGCTAATATTTTTCCACTTTCTTTACTTAAAGTGAAGTTAATTACAACAATACCATCTTGGGAAAGCTGTTGTCTATCTTTTATTACTGTATTACCTATATCTCCCACTCCTAATCCATCTACTAAAGTTACTCCAGCACTTACTTTTCCACTTATAGTTACTTTGGATTTTGTTACTTCAACTTTTTGACCGTTCACTGCAATAACAATATTTTCCTCTTTCATTCCCGTTTCCATTGCAGATTGTTTATGAGCTTTTAACATTCTATACTCACCATGAATAGGCATAAAATTCTTAGGTTTTACTAAATTTAACATAAGTTTTTGCTCTTCTGCACTTCCATGTCCAGATACATGAATTCCAGCAACTTTTTTAAATACTACATCAGCATTTTCTTTTGCTAAATTATTGATATTATTAGATACTGCCTTTTCGTTACCTGGAATAGGTGTTGCTGATATAATTACAGTATCACCTTTTTTAATTTTTATATGCTTATGCATCCCTTTAGCAATTCTTGATAGAGCCGCAAGTGGTTCTCCTTGAGTTCCTGTGCAAAGAACAACAGCTTTATTTGCTGGCATTTTATCAATTTCATATAACGGAACTATTAAATTAGCAGGAACTTTCAAATAACCTAACTCTGTTGCTATTTCAAAAACTCTAACCATACTTCTACCGTCAATGGCAATTTTACGCCCATTAGCTTCTGCTATATTAACTATTTGTTGCAATCTATGTACGTGAGAAGCAAATGCTGCAACAATTATTCTTCCTTTTGCTCTTAAAAACTCTGTTCTAAATGACTCTCCAACTGTTTTTTCAGAAGGCGTGAATCCTTCTAATTCAGAATTTGTAGAATCTGCAAGCAATAAATCTACACCATGTTCACCAAGTTGTGATAATCTAGCAAAATCAAAGCTTCTTCCATCTACAGGTGTTAAGTCAATTTTAAAATCACCTGTGTTTAGAATCGTTCCTGCTGGAGTTGTAACTGCTATTGCATAAGCGTCTGCGATTGAGTGAGTTACTCTAATAAATTCCACTGTAAAGTATTTTCCAACTTTTACTTTTGTTCTTCCTTTTACTTCTTTTCCTTTAGGAAGGTCACTTCTATAATTCAGACCTTCAAATTTTGCTTTAACAAGCCCTAAAGTCAATTTTCCACCATATAATGGTACTGATTTATCTATCTTTTGATATAAGTAAGGTATTGCTCCTATGTGATCCTCATGTCCGTGAGTTATAAATAACCCTTTTATTTTATCTTTATTATTTTCTAAATAAGAAAAATCAGGAATAACCAAATCTATTCCTGGTAGATTTTCATCTGGGAACATTACTCCACAATCCATTATAATAATTTCATCTCTATACTGAACTACAGTACAGTTCTTTCCTACTTCTTCTAATCCACCAAGAGGTATTACATACATTTTTTCCTCTTTTTCTACAGGAACTTTTTTTATAACTTTTTCCTCTGTTACATCATTAGTAGCTTCATCTTTTATAGTTGCTGACGTCGGTATATCTTTTTTAGGTTTTTTAGCTTTTTTTGGTTTCTTTTCAACAATATTTTTCTCTATTTCATTGTTAAGATTTTCTTTATTTTCTAAAACTTCAGTAATTAATACCTCTTTTTTAATTTCTTTGTTTAATATTACATTATTTTCTACTATTTTACTTTCCATTTTTTCTTCAATTTTATTTTTGTTTTCACTTTTAAGCTCTTCTAACTCTTTTTTTATATTTTTTATATTAAGAGAAATATCTTCTTTTAGTAAATCCTCGTGTTTTTTTACCATTTTATCTCCTTTTATTTTAATCTACACTAAACTTCCCACTATTTTTTAATTCA
>CAMTJB010000189.1 GCA_947072715.1 uncultured Fusobacteriaceae bacterium
TAATAAAATAGTTATCCCTCTTGAGGTTGCTCAAGATCATAAAAGAGTTTTAGATAATGATCTTGGTCCTAATACTGGTGGTATGGGAGTTTATTCCCCTGTACCTAGCATCACCTCTGAAATAATTGAAAAGTCTATAAAAGAGATTATTCAACCTACAGTAGATGCAATGGAGCTTGAAGGTATGCCTTTTACAGGATTCCTTTTTGCAGGAATTATGTTAACTAAAAATGGAGTAAAAACTATTGAATTTAATGCTAGACTTGGAGATCCTGAATCACAGGTAATTCTTCCAAGAATGAAAAGTGATTTTTTAGACATTATTTTAAACCTTCTTAATGATCAAAAGACTGAAATACTTTGGGATGAGAGATTTGCTCTAGGAGTCGTCCTTGCCTCTACTGGATACCCTGAATCCTTTACAAAGGATTCTCCTATAGAAATAACTGATCTTTTAGAAGAGACACTTCTTTTCCATATGGGAACTAAGGTTGAGAACAATCAACTACTAACTAATGGAGGAAGAGTTCTAATACCTGTTACTTTAGGAAACAGTTTAAAAATAGCTAAGGATCTTGCTTATAGTGAAATAAAAAAAATAAAATGTAACAAATTATTTTTTAGAAATGATATTGGAAATAAATCTTTAATTTAAACTTATTAATAAAAAGGAGAATATACATGTTAAATGGAAAAATTATAAAAGAAGCAATAACTTTTGATGACGTTTTATTAGTACCTGCTCACTCAGCAGTTTTACCCTATGAAGTAGATTTAAAGACTAAACTTACTAAAAATATAACATTAAATGTCCCAATTGTAAGTGCTGCTATGGATACTGTAACAGAAAGTGACCTGGCTATAGCTCTTGCTAGGCAAGGGGGTATAGGATTTATACATAAAAATATGAGCATCTCTGAACAAGCTTCTGAAATCGACAGAGTAAAAAGATGCGAAAGTGGTATGATTAAAAACCCTGTAACGCTTTCTAAAGACTCAACTATTATAGAAGCCAACGAGATAATGAGAAGATATAAAATTTCTGGTCTTCCTGTTATTGAAGAGGATGGAAAACTTATCGGTATCGTCACTAATAGAGATTTAAAATATAGAAAAGAATCTGATGAGCCTGTGGATGAGATTATGACAAAAGAAAATATTGTTACAGCTCCTGTGGGAACTACTCTTGATGAAGCAAAAGAGATTCTTTTATTTAATCGTATTGAAAAACTTCCAATAGTTGATGATAAAGGATACTTAAAAGGTCTTATAACTATTAAAGATATAGATAATCTTGTAGAATATCCTAATGCTTGCAAAGATTCTCAAGGTAGGCTTAGAGTAGGAGGAGCTATTGGAATTGATAAAGATTATCTTCAAAGAGTTAAAGCTCTAGTTAAAGCTGGTGTTGATATTATAACGGTTGATTCTGCTCATGGACACTCACAAGGTATCCTAGAAGCTATAAAAATTATTCGTGATAAATTCCCTGATTTAGATATTATAGGTGGTAATATTGTAACTGCAGAAGCTGCAAGTGACCTTATAAAAGCTGGTGTTAATGCTGTTAAAGTTGGAATTGGTCCTGGCTCTATCTGTACAACAAGAGTTATTGCTGGAGTTGGAGTACCCCAATTAACTGCTGTTAATGATGTTTATGAAATTTGTAGAGAGCATGGTATCGGTGTTATTGCTGATGGAGGTATTAAATTTTCTGGAGATATTGTAAAAGCTATTGTTGCTGGTGCTGACTGTGTAATGATAGGAGGACTTCTTGCTGGAACAACTGAAGCTCCTGGTGAAGTAATTATTTATGAAGGAAGAAGATATAAAGTTTATGTTGGAATGGGATCTATGGCAGCGATGAAAAGAGGTTCTAAAGATAGATATTTCCAAAAAGATGAGCAAAAGCTTGTTCCAGAAGGTATTGAAGGAAGAGTTGCATTTAAGGGAGATGTAAAAGATGTTGTTTTTCAAATCTGCGGTGGAATTCGGTCTGGTATGGGATACTGTGGGACTCCAACTATTCAAAAATTGAAAGAGGATGCAAAATTTGTAAAAATAACAGGAGCTGGTCTAAAAGAGAGTCATCCTCACGATATTATTATCACTAAGGAAGCTCCAAATTATTCAAAATAATTATAAAATAAAAAATTTAAAAATTTTTTAAACTTTTTTTAAACTTTTTTTAAACTTGTTGCGTCAAAGTAGTGTAATTTACATTTTTATTAAAATAAAGCATAATTCCTAAAAAGGATTATAACTTCATTAGTAATTTCTCCCCCCGGAGAATTTATTATAAACAATTTTTTTAAAAGAG
The DNA here is from genome assembly GCA_947072715.1 of uncultured Fusobacteriaceae bacterium. Next base: position 2,321 of record CAMTJB010000189.1, read on the forward strand.
CTGACCTTTAGCAAGTCAGCTCTTTTTCTTTTTTATTATTTTTAACAGATTTTATTGTGTATAACTAGAGATTTAAATAATCTTTTTTTAAATAAATATAATTTTTTTTAATTTTAAAACTTTTTTATTAAACACTGCGTCAAAATAGTATAAATAAATGATAAATGTTTCCTCCCCAAGGAAGTTCATTATTTATAACAATAATTTCTCCCCCCGAGAATTATTATAAGATTCAAAAAGAGCTGACCTTTAGCAAGTCAGCTCTTTTTTTTTAAAACAATATATCTATAATAGGAAATAAAGCCGCTCCTATTAAACTAGACTTTTCATGAAATTCAGAAAACTTAATAACATTTTTATCTCTATAAAAATTTCCTGATTCATAAACTTGTTGAATTAACTCTTTTTCTATAAATTTTTTATATCTACAAATTTGTCCAGTTATTATTATTTTTTCTGGATCTGAAAAAATAATAAGATTTTTAAGTCCTATAGAAAGATAATGTATATACTCATTAATAATTTTTTTTCCCTCTTCTGTATTAACATACCCTTTTAAAAAAATATCAGAATACTCTTCTATGTCATCAAATAATTTTTTAAAATTTTCTAACAATACACTATCGCTTATATAAAGTCCTAAACATCCTGTATTCCCACAACTGCATTTTTTACCTTTATTATCACTAACAATCATATGATTAATTTTTCCAGCTTTAAAATAAAAACTATTTACTCCCTCCTCTATATGAAGAGCACTCATTCCTATGGATTCATTTATTGTAACAACATTAATTAAATTATACTTATTAAAATAATTTAAAAAAACTTCAGCGATGGAGCTTAAATTAGCTTCATTTTCTATAAAAATAGGTATGTTGAATCTTGTTTTTATTTTTTCTAATTCATTAATTGATATATTATAATTTTCTTTTACTTCTATCATCATTTTTTCATTGATAACTATTCCTGGAATTGATATTCCTATTCCAACTATCGATCTTTTTATATTACTTTCTAAGCTAAAAAACAG
>CAMTJB010000190.1 GCA_947072715.1 uncultured Fusobacteriaceae bacterium
TTGACGACATATAATTCTATACTTTCCTAATATATAAAAAAAAGATTCCAACAGTTTTTTCTGTTAAAATCTTTTTTTAAAATATAATTTTATATTATTTTTTTAATATTTCAGTTAATTTATTTACTATAGAAGCATCTACTTTATCAAGATATTCATTAAATATATTTATATCATTCATAAATGGAGATAATACACAAGCTCTTAGTAAAGTCAATTTATCTACTTTTTTCCATTCTAATTCTGGAATACCTAATCTTTTAAGAATATCAAGAGGTGCATTTCCATAATCTTCAGTACTAAAATCAGTATGAGAAGTTAAGAAATCATTAGAATATATATTTGGTGTCATAATAGATGACATATTATATAAAGATTCATTTATATCATTCATAACAGTTAAATCTTCATTTCCTACAACATTAAAAACAAAATCTACCATATTAAAATCTGGTCTTGTTAAAGCTTCTACTTTTACTACTTTATCACCAATTATATACTCTTTTTTAATTTGTAATTTATTATATAAGTTATATGCACCTTCTATACTGGCACCAATTAATTTCCCATATCCTGAAACATTAAGTGGTAGAATTCTATGAGCTGTCCATACTGCAGCAGCAGTTGCACCAGCTTTTGAACCTTCCATTATAAATGCACCTAATAAAGCTGGTATTTTAACTCCTTTTTCAAAAACATAACTTGCAAAATAAGATATTGCTTTTTTCATTCTTTTATCTCTTATAACTATTCCACCTGCTGAATAAGGAATATATCCCATTTTATGTGGATCAATTGTTATACTATCAGCACCACTCATAGCTTTAAAAGCATTATAAACATCATCAGAAGGCCATGCTATATTATTATCTTTAAAAGTATCATATTCTTCATATATTTTTTTTAAATTCTCTTTTTTTATAAAATCATAATTTTCATCTAAAAATATTGATCTAGCATATCCTCCATAAGCAGAATCTATATGGAAATAAAAATTTATTCCTTGTTTTGCATATTCTTTTTTTAAAGCTAAGATTTGATCTACGTGATCAACTGCTCCTTCTTCTGTAGTTCCTACTACTGCAACTATTCCAAGTATTGGTGTTTTTGAAGCAATTAAACCATCCAATGTAATTTTTAATTTATCTATATCCATTTTGAAATTACTATTAACTTCTGCCATAATTAGATTATCTGTTCCTACACCTAAAACATCTGCCGCTTTCAACCATGAGTAATGTTTTGTTTGTGGAACAATCCATTTTCCTAATTTAGGTATTTCATCAGATACGCTTCTAGCTGAATGATTTTTTAAAATATCTAAATTATTTGGTGTTGAATCTAAAATATCTAAGATTTCATCTATTGACATATTTAATAATTCCCATTCTGTTTTTCCTTTTACTAATTCAGGGCAAACAGCTTTTATTGCAAGAGGTAAAGATTTGATATTTCTAGCATACCATAACCCTTCAAAGTTTGCAATTGATCCATCAGCACATATGTGACCCCATCCTTTTTCTATATCAAATCCCATTAATTTACAAAAGTCTGCTCCAACTTCATCTTCCATAATAGAAGTAGGTGCAGAAGATTCATAAGCTACATTATTAGGATTATACAGCATTGCTCCAAAGTAACCTAGAAGTCCAGGTATCAATGTTTCTGTGTTCATATGTCCTAAATATCTTGGTGAATGCCATGGAGTCGAAGTAGCTCTTAATTTTGATGATAATTCAGCGAATACTCCTTCCATTTTATCTTTTGTATCTAAATAACTATCTTTTCTCTTATCTGATTCAGTAATAACAACACCATCTTCTGGATGGAAATTTTTTCTCCATTGAGAATGATCCTCAGATAATTTAATTAAATTTTCTAAAAATAAAGCATTATTTTCAGCTTTGGGTCCTATAAATAAAGTATTTAAATCTACAGATTTTTTTTTCATGATAATTATCTCCTTTTAAATTTATTTTCTTTATAAGTTAACCATTAAGTTTTGGTTTGGTCATTTATTGAATATTTTTATTTTTCCAAGATTCTTTTTTAAATTTATATATGATTAAAGGTAGTGTAAATAGTATTAACACACCTATAATTTGAATTAAAATTGAAGCTTTATCTAAATTCTTTGGAATATCACTAGAAGGTATTATACTAACTATAATAGTAAGTATAACTCCAGTTAATCCTAGCATTACAACTATCCACATTCCAACAATTCCACCTGGAACTGGGACGTGTCTCACTACATTTGGTTGCTTATATTTTAAAATAACCTCTGATACAAGTATAAAAATATATACTATACAATAAAGAACTGTAGTAAGCATTAATATGATTACAAAACCAGTATTAATCTCTGGAATTACTACGTATAATAAAGAAACTAAAGTAATAACTATAGCTTGAATTATTACGAAAGTTACAGGAATACCATCCTTATTTCTCTTTTGAAAAATTGGTGGTAATAATCCAGCATCAGCAACCTTAATCATTGATTTTGAAGGTCCTAATACCCAAGCATTAAGTTGAGCTAATACTCCTAAAGCAATCATAAAAGCAATAACATTTGTAGCCCATGGAATACCTAATTCTGTAAAATACACTTGAAATGGCTGTATAATCAAAGCAAGTTGAATATCTTTATTAGGGATAGCATTAGCTTCTGTTAAAGCAGCCACTAAGTTTATAATTACCATTGCTGCTATTGTTATAAATACTGCCAATGGATAATTTCTTTTAGGATTTTCAATATCATCAGCATGAACTGATGCAATTTCTACTCCTGCAAAAATAAATATTACCCCTGCAAAAAATGAAAGTTTATTTAATGAATATAAATTTGGTATAGCTGTTTTCCAAGTTAGTGGACCTAAATTAATATTTCCATGTTTAACTGTATACCACACTCCTAAAGTTAAAAGAATAACTGCTGGGATATATATTCCAAGAACTGTTCCCCATGTACTTATCCATTTCCCAAGTTGTGCTTTAAAATTTAAAAGCGTAATTACCCAATAAGTTATAATAACCGTAATAACAATAAAAATATTATTACTTGCAAGTTCTGGTCTATTTATAGCAAAAGGAATTATAGCTGCAAAAGCAGTAGCCACCATTACCATACCAAAAAACATTTGAACCCAAAGCAACCAAGCTGTAACAAAAGCCCATTTTTCACCCATTGCTTCATTTACCCAAACTTGTGGTCCCCCCTCTTGTGGCCATGCTGTTGCAAGTTCAGCAGCTACCAAGGAAATTGGAATAGCAAAAAATATTGCTGCAGCTACCATATAAAATATACTATACCAACCAGTACTAGCTACTGTGGGTATATT
>CAMTJB010000191.1 GCA_947072715.1 uncultured Fusobacteriaceae bacterium
AAGTTTATTAATTTTATAAGAAATTTCAATAAAAAATAGCTCCTAATATAATCGAAATTAATTATGGAGGATAGAAAATAAATGGTAAAATCTAATGACATATTATTTCCTGTAGTAACTAAGGAGCAGGAGTATACAAAAGTTTATAATAACTCTGTTAACAAAGTAGCAGAAGTAAACAAAAAATATAATGAGCATAAGTGCACATCACACCCAGAATTACCTGAGTTAATTGCACAAATGAATGATTTTTTAAATAACTTATCAAATCAAAATAGTTTAGAAGAGTACTTAGGGTTTAAATTATTAATCCAGAGAATCGAAAAGATTTTAAATGAGTGCGATGGAGATGATGATGGAGGAGATGTAGATCCACCTGTACCACCAACTCCAGACGTAGATTTCCCTAAAAATTTACCATACTCAAACTTATGGGCATATACAATTTTAAACGGAAATAACTATGAGATGACTCTTAATAATACATGGGGAATAATTGCTGAAAAAACAGCAGTATACTTAGATGGTACTTTATATGAAGTATTCGATACTACTTTTACAGCATTCAACAAAGGTTCAGCAAGAAACGTAGTTGCGAACAAATATGATTCAAATAAAGATTTAAAAATAGTTTACAAAGTTACTTATGTAAGAGATGAAGCAACAAATGATACAGTAACAGTTTACTACAAGAGTACAACAGGTGTAGTTGAATCTTCTATAGATGGTGGAGCAGTAAAATACTGTCAATATCCACAATGGAATAAAGATGTTGAGTACGGAACAGCTACTAACAAAATTTATTTCAATAAAGGATACCACTTTAGACATACAAGCTGGGCTGGAAAGAGTGACGAGCCTGTTCCAACAGTAGGATGGGCACCTTGGACTCAATTATCTGCATCAGAAGAAGCAGCAATTAACTGTCCAGGAAATCACAAATTAGATAGACCAGGAATAGAGCCAAATGCACACACAAAGCCAATGAATATAGCTAAAGTTGCAAGTGTTGGATATCCAATGGAAAAAATGCATATTACATACACTCCAGAGTGGGGAAAATGGGCAAGAAAATATACTCCTAAGATTACTCCATGGAGCAAAATCAGTCATATGCAATATGCATTTGTAGATGTAAGACCAGATTATAATAATGGATTTAGTACTAATCAAGATGATATTACTCACTTAAAACAAACAATTGTTGACGCTCCAAATGGTGCAGGATCATTACCAGTATCTCCTAATATATTCGATCCAGGAGCAGCTTTCTCTAACTATTCAGGAACAAATGCATTCTTAACAGAGTACCAAGAAATGTGTGAAAAGTATCCGTATACTAAACCAATCGCATCATTAGGTGGATGGTCACGTTCTGCATTCTTTAGAGATGCTGCGTCTGATGCAAAGAGAGCTAACTTCGTTGCAAAGTGTGTTGAGTTCTTAAGAACATTCTTAATGGTAGGAATAGATATTGACTGGGAATTCCCTGGAGATAGAAGAGATGGAGATGTAGTAGATAATAGAAACGATTTAGGAACACCAAGAGGTGGATCTGATGAGGCAGCATTATTTACAATCTTAATGAAAGATTTAAGAAAAGCTCTAGATAAAGCTGGTAAAGAAGATGGAAAATATTACTTCTTATCTTGTGCAATTTCAGCAGGTAAAAAGAATATTAATAACAGTGGAGTAGCTGGTTGGCATAATGCTTGTGACTTTATCAGTTACATGACATATGATACTCACGGTGCTTTTGATAAGACATCAAATCATCAGTCTTACTTATATCAAAATCCATTAGAGCCACAAAATATAACTAACCCAGAAAATCATGCAATGGCTATATCTGATTTAGTAAAATATATTAAGAATACATATGGAATTTCATCTAAGAAATTAACTGTAGGAACACCATTCTACTCAAGAGGTTGGTCAGGAATATTCAAACCAGCATCAGGATGGACAATACCAGCAAATCCAGGACTTTATGTTACAACAAACATAAATGCAAATGATGCAAAAGGATGCTCAGCACCTGGAACACTTGATGGAGGAAGAGGAGCAGGAGTTTTACCTCTTAACCACTTAAATAAATTAATGTCTGGTGGATCTGTATCTGTTAAAACTCTAGATTTAGATAGAGAAGCTAATCCACATGCAGGAACAGTATTAAATGGAAGAGATTTCAAATACTACTATGATACAAATGCACAAGCACCTTACTTATACAGTGAGGCAAAAGGAATTTTCTATACATTCGAAGATGAGAGATCATTAGATGTAAAATGCCAATGGATAATAGATAACGATATTGCTGGATTAATTTCATGGGATATTGGAATGGATGATTATGGAGTAGATATTACAAATGGACAAGAGGCAAGTGCAGCTTACCAAGGATTAAACCAAGCTGAGCACCTATTAACTTCTGTAATCTTTGATAAATTTAAATCAAATCCTTCAAGACAAAGATATTTAAATAGAGTTGCTAAGTTTTTATAATAAAAAACTATAAAAAGAACTAAAATATTTATAATTATTTATTTTGAAAATCTTTTTATTTAAATGGGATACCATAAAGGTGTCCCATTTTTTTTATTTAAATAACAGTTATCTGTTATAATATGGTACATAAAAAAAAATGACTCAAAAAGATTACTAAAAAAGTCAAGAATATGGTATAATTAATAATATTATTATTAATAAAAAGGAGAGAAAAATGAATACATATTATTCAAGAAAAGAAGAGTGGATAAGTGCGATGACTCACTTTTTAGGTGTTGCTCTGGGTCTTGTAGGTTTAGGAGCTCTATTAGTTCATTCATTACATGTGGGGCATAGAGGGTATTTAATAGGAAATATTGTTTTTTCAATATCAATAATCTTATTATATTCAATGTCTGGAACGTATCACATATTAAAAAATGAAAAAGCAAAAAAAATATTTAAAATTTTAGATCATTCTGCGATTTATGTCCTTATTTCAGGAACTTATACTCCTTATCTTTTAGGTGTTTTAGAGGGAGAGAAAAAGTGGATTTTATTTTCTTTGCAGTGGGGTCTAACTTTTTTAGGAATAATTTTTAAAATATTTTACACAGGTAAGTTTAACAAAGTTTCAACATTAATATATCTCATTATGGGATGGATGATTATATTTGTGTATAATGATTTAAAAATACTTACTAATCCTAAGTCTGTCCAGTTTTTATTAGCTGGAGGAATAACTTATACTGTTGGAGTAATATTTTATCTTTTAAAAAAAATAAAATATTCACATGCTGTATGGC
>CAMTJB010000192.1 GCA_947072715.1 uncultured Fusobacteriaceae bacterium
CAAATGCAGTAGAAATGTGTGCAAGAGATATACCAGGAGCACATTCAATATCAGAAACACATAAGGTTAAATGCTTAGCATATATTCAAGCAGAAAATGGACCAGTTGTTGAATGGGAGGATACATGTCAGATATAATTTTAGAAGCTAAAAACTTAAAAAAATATTTTAATACTCCAAAAGGACTACTTCATGCTGTTGATGACGTAAACTTTACAATAGAAAGAGGAAAAACTCTAGGAGTAGTTGGAGAATCTGGATGCGGAAAATCAACTACAGGAAGAGTAGTTTTAAGACTTTTAGAAGCTACAGATGGAGAGATAATATTTGAAGGTAAGAATATAAGAGATTTTTCAAGAAATGAAATGGATACATTAAGACAAGAGATGCAAATAATATTTCAAGATCCATTTGCGTCATTAAATCCAAGAATGACAATAAGTGAAATTATTGCTGAACCATTAATAATACATAAAAAATATAAAGACAATAATGAACTTAATAAAAGAGTTCAAGAGTTAATGGAGATAGTTGGATTAAGTAAAAGACTTACAAATACTTATCCTCATGAACTTGATGGTGGAAGAAGACAGAGGGTAGGTATAGCTAGAGCAATAGCTTTAAACCCTAAATTTATAGTTTGTGATGAACCAGTTTCAGCTCTTGATGTATCTATTCAAGCACAGATTTTAAACCTTATGAGTGATTTACAAAAAGAGTTAGGACTAACTTATATGTTTATAACTCATGATCTTTCAGTTGTAAAACATTTCTCTGATGAAATCGTTGTTATGTATTTAGGACAAATCGTTGAAAAAGCACCAACAGATAAATTATTTAAAAATCCAACGCATCCTTATACAAAAGCTTTATTATCAGCTATCCCAGTAGCAAGTTTAAAGAAAAAAATGGAAAGAGTTATATTAAAAGGGGAGTTAACATCTCCTGTAAATCCTGAACCAGGATGTAGATTTGCAAAAAGATGTCCATATGTTGAAGATAAATGTAAAGAACCACAAAAATTACAAGTTAAAGATGGAAACCATTTTGTAGCTTGTCATAAAGCTGAGCAAATTTTAGCTGAAAATAAATAATTAAAAAAGTTAAGAAAATAAAAATCTCTCTATAGTTAAAAATTATAGGGAGATTTTTTTAATAACAAATAAAAATTCCCAACAGGAGTAAAACTGCTAAAAGAGAATAAAGTTATTAAAATAATAAAAGAAAATTATAAAAAAAATCGTAAATATATGTAATAAAGTTTTATTTTTAAAATTACTTATAAGATAGAGCAAGGAGGCAATTATGAAATACAATGAAAAAGTTTATTATACTACATTAAAATTAATAATGCTAAAAGCGGTTTCACAGGTTATTCCAGGAATAGATGTTGAGATAAGACATTCAGTAGATCATTCACTATATTGTGAATTAAAAAGAATAGAGTGTATAACTGAGGAAGAAGTAAATAGAATAAAAGAAAAAATGCAGAGTATAATTAAAGCAGATTATCCTATAAATTTAGTAACTGTCAATGTTGAAGATATAAAAAGAAAAGGTAAAAGTATTGTAAGAGAGGACATTACAAGATTTATAAATAGTACTGGTTGGATTCCAATGAGAGAGTATGAAGTAAATGGATATGTAGATTATTTTTATGAAAAATTATATCCTAGTACAGGAGCCATCTATCTTTTTGAAGTTAAAAAATATGCATATGGTTTTATTATACAATATCCAACATCTGGCGAAGTAAGAACTCTAGGAGAAGTGGCATTAATGCCTAAGCTTACAGAAGTACAAAGAGATTGTAAACGTTGGGAAGAGAGAATGGACGTTTCATATATTGGAAGTTTAAATGAAAAAATATTAAGTGGAGAAATAGTAGAATTAATTAGAATAAATGAGGCAGTTCACGAAATAAAATTAGGGAAAATAGTGAATCAGATAATTGAAAATAAAAAAATTAAACTTGTAACTATTGCAGGACCTTCATCATCTGGAAAAACAACTTTTAGTAAAAGATTAGAGTTACATTTAAAAGCACATGGAATTTTTCCAAATGTAATTTCTTTAGATAGTTACTATATAGGAAGAGAAAATGTACCTTTAGGGGAAGATGGAAAAAAAGACTTTGAAAGTATAAATGCATTAGATTTAAAACTACTAAATGAGAATTTATTAGGACTTATAAACGGTGAAGAAGTAGAAATTCCAGAGTATGATTTTATTTCAGGTGAAAGAAAAAAAGAGGGAAGAAAAGTTAAATTACATAAAAAAGGGATAATAGTTATAGAAGGAATACATGGACTGAATGAACAATTAACTATGAATATACCTAAAGAAAATAAATTTAAAGTATATATCAGTTGCTTAACTCAGTTGAATATAGATATGCATAATAGAATTCCAACAAATGGAGTTAGAAAAATTAGAAGAATAGTAAGGGATAGTTTATCAAGAGGAACGTCAGCAGAAGGAACACTTTCAATGTGGGATTCAGTAAGACGTGGAGAGGAAAAAAATATTTTTAGATTCCAAGAAGAAGCTGATGCAATGTTTGATTCTAATTTAGTATATGAACTTGCTGTATTGAAGCCTTTTGCAATGAAAGAACTTATAAAGATAAAAATAGATAGTCCTTATTATGATGAAGCAAAATTATTAATGAGATTTTTATACTGCTTTGTAGATATAGACGATAAATACGTTCCTGATATGTCTATTTTAAAAGAGTTTATAGGTGGAAGCTATTTTTATTCATATTAAGAATAAAGTTTAAAAATAAAAAAATGAGGTTTAAATTAAACCTCATTTTTAATTATAAAATTATTTATAATTATTTTTTGAATATTCCTAATGGCTTACCTAAGTTTATAAAGTTATAACCAAAGTGCTTGTTAAGAACATTTCCAGCAAATCCGTAGAATGCAACTATAGAAATTAAGATTTCAGACCAAGCAGCTAACGAGTGAGTTAGGTGAGTCATGATTCCAAAAGTTGTTAAAGTTAATCCTAAGAATAAGAAATCGATTAAGATGAAGCAGATAAATAACATTTTGTTAGTCTCAGCAGCACCAATAGTCATAACAAGTGTGAATATTAAATATCCTAAGAAAGCAAAACCAAAAGTTTTTGGATCTGCAGAAGCTCTCATAGCCTCTCCAAAAACTCCAGCTTGAGTCATCCAACTCATAGCCATTGCTAACCAGAAAAATCCATATGCACCAAAAGCAGTAGCTCCAAAAACGTTGTTATGCTTTAAATCATTAAAACAAG
>CAMTJB010000193.1 GCA_947072715.1 uncultured Fusobacteriaceae bacterium
CTCTTTTCTATAACGTGAAATAAATGGAATTGTCGCTCCACTATCTATTAATTCCATAGTTTTAATAATTTGATCTAGTTTCAAATTTAATTTTTTACTAACTATATTGAAAATTTTCTCCATAAAACTTATCCCCTCTCAAATTCCTAAAATTTATATATTCTAATCTGCATTATATCATAATAAAGACTCTGTTGTCTAATTAAAGGTATAAAATTAAAAAAAAACGAGTACGTAAAATTTTTTTATCATTTATTTTTTTTACCGAAAACGAACTTCCTTTTATTTTTGCTAGGTTTTCTATGCTCTAAAACTAAACAACTGCCTGGTTAAACCATTCACATAATATATTTAAAATATATTTCTCTTGTCTTTTTTATATTTTTATTTTACAATGAGAAATATTGTTTTTTTTAAAACATAAATTATATTTTTAAATTATATTTAACAAGGAGAGTTTTATCATGATTTTATTTTTATCTTCAATTGTTGCCCTAATATTAGGGTATTTTATTTATGGTAAAGTTATTGAAAACATTTTTGGAATTGACGAAAACAAGTTAACTCCAGCACGTAGATTAGCTGATGGAGTAGACTATGTTGAAATGGATTGGAAACAAGCGTTTCTTATTCAGTTCCTTAATATCGCTGGTACTGGACCAATTTTTGGTGCAATAGCAGGAGCTTTATGGGGACCTGTAGCATTTCTTTGGATCGTTTTTGGTTGTATTTTTGCTGGAGCAGTTCATGACTTTTTAATTGGAATGATGTCTTTAAGACATGATGGTGCATCAGTTGCTGAGTTAGTTGGAACTTATTTAGGAGAAAAAGCAAAAATTTTTATGAGAGGTTTCTCAGTTATTTTACTTTTATTAGTTGGGGTTGTATTCATTAAATCACCTGCAGATATCTTAAAAACAATAACTGGTATGGATGAAATGGTATTAATTATTTTAATAATTATCTATTATATCCTTGCAACTGTTTTACCTGTTGATAAAATCATCGGTAAAATTTATCCTGTATTTGGTTTATGCCTTATTGTTATGGCAGTAGGTATTGGTATTGGTATTGTTACTAATAACCTTCCTATTCCTGACTTAGATTTTTCTAATTTAAATTTACATCCAAAAGGAACACCTATATTCCCTTACCTATTTATATCAATAGCTTGTGGTGCAATCTCTGGTTTCCATGCCACTCAATCACCTATGATGGCTAGATGTCTTAAATCTGAAAAAGAAGGAAGAAGAGTATTCTACGGTTCTATGATAGCTGAAGGGGTAGTTGCACTTATATGGGCTGCTGCTGCTATGTCATTCTTCCCTAATGGAACTAATGGTCTTGCTGCTGCTGGAACTCCTGGTGTTGTTGTTAGTGTTATATCTGATACATTACTTGGTAAATTTGGTGGAATTCTTGCTATCCTTGGAGTTGTTGCTTGTCCAATAACATCTGGAGATACAGCTTTTAGAAGTGCTAGACTTACAATTGCTGATTCTTTCAAGTATCCACAAGGACCTTTAAAAAATAGATTTGTAATCGCTCTACCTCTTTTTGCAATTGGTATTGGATTATGTTTCATCGACTTTACAATTTTATGGAGATATTTCGCTTGGTCTAACCAAACTTTAGCTACTATTGCTTTATGGACAGCCGCTAAATATCTTCATGTTAAAGGTAAAAATTACTGGCCAGTAATTGTTCCTGCAACATTTATGACTTTTGTTATAACAACTTATATCGTAATTGCTAAAGAAGGATTTAACTTCTCTTCTACAGCTGGTTACCTTGTTGGAGCTATCGCTGCTGTTATTTCTTTAGTTATTTTCTTAAAAAGTGTAAAGAAGTAAGAGTAAGAAAGTCCTTAGGGTTTAGAAATTTAAGAATTTAAGGATTGAAAATAAAAAAATCTTGTAGCTGTTAGGTTACAAGATTTTTTTCATTTTATTTAATAATTAATTCTAAACAATGTTAGTTTTTTTCGAAGATATCTATGCTTACTTCTACTGTTACTTCTAGACTATCTAATTCAAATAACTTTTTTACTCCAGCTTCTGGACTTCTCCATCTGTATGGTGTCATATTGAATAAATTTTCTATGTGATTTTTTGTTTCTATTGTAGTTACATAGCTATTTTTTATAGTTTCTATGTGTTTAAATATTTTTAGTGATTCATCTAGTGCTGGAAGATAAAAGTCTTTTTTTACAGTTTCATAAACAACTTGTTTTAACTCTTGTAAGTGATTCTCTCCCGTTGAAACAACTATTAGTTTTCCACCTTTTTTTAGACATCTCATTTTTTCTTCTGGTACTATTTTAGCAAACATACAAATTATAAAATCTAAACTTTCATCTAAGAATGGTAAGTGTGTTGCACTTGCAACCATCCAATCTATCTCTTTGTATGTTTTTGATGCTAAAATTATAGCTTCTTTTGATATATCTAATCCATAAATATTAAACTTTTTAGTATTTTTTTCTTCTAAACTTTTTCTTAGTCTTTCAGTATAATACCCTTCTCCACACCCTGTATCTAAAATATTTATTTCAGAGTCTTCTTTATTTAGATCTGGATTTTCTAATACATAGTGATTTATTATTTCATTAACTCTATTAGATATTCCGCTATAATAATTTTCATCTAAAAAACCTTTTCTAGCAATAACCATCTCCTTGTTATCCCCTGGAGCTTTGCTATTCTTTTGATTTGATAAAAGTAAATTTATATGACCATATTTCGATATATCAAAACTATGGTTATTTTCACACTTATAACTCTTATCTATTATTTTTAAAACTTTATTACAATTTGGACACTTTAACATTTTTACCCCTTTATTTTTTGAACTTAAGAACTTTTTCTAATTCCATTAAAGTTGTAGATATTACAGCTAATAATAAACATATTTTTAATTGGAACAATCCAAAGTTTGGATCTATATTGAAATAAGGTCTTACAGATGGATATAATACCACAGAATACATTATAAAGCATACAACTATAGCTATAAGAGTATATTTATTTTTTAAGAACCCTAAACTTGCTGCAGTTTTTTCTTCACTTCTTCCTGGTAATGTTTGTAATGTTCTAGCAAATATCAAAGTTGTAAATGCCATTGACATTCCCATTAAACTACCGACACCACCTATATATTGTGCAAGTATCGTTACCGTAGCTATCAATGTTCCTCTCAAGAAAATTGTAATATAATTTCGTTTATCAAATAATGACTTGTTAGCTTCTCTTGGTTTTTGATTCATAACATTATCTTC
>CAMTJB010000194.1 GCA_947072715.1 uncultured Fusobacteriaceae bacterium
TGAAGAGATTAAAGGAATGGCTTCTGGTATGGAAAATATCGGTTGGTTCTTTGGACAAGTTTTATTCGTTGGAGGATCTGGAGCTCTTTTAGTAAAATCAACTCTTGCTTCTATTGGTTATGAAGTTGAGCTTGCTGAACTTGCTAAAGCTGAGATTCCTGTTGCAATATTTGCTTTAATTCTTTCTACTACTTATTATTTTATAAAAGATAAAAAATTATCTAAAAAATATTATGGAACAAAATAAACAACTAAAATTTAGGAGGAACAAATGAATTTTTTTATGGATTCACAGATTACTCTTGGAATTAAAATTCTAGAAGTAATTTTTATAATTATGGGATTTACCCTTATATACACTGGTATAAAAAATTTAAAAGATGAAAACAATCCTTCTCCTATAGGTACTGCTATTTTCTGGTGTACTTTTGGAGTATTAATAGCTTTTGGTAGATGGATTCCTGTTCAATTCTGTGGTGCTTTAGTTTTATTAATGACTCTCCCTGGAATAATGAAGAAAGTAAAAGTTGGAAAAAATGATATTCCTAATCCTTTACATAGTAAAAAAATGGCTGAAAAAATTGGAGTTAAACTTTTTGTTCCTGCTTTAGCAATTGGATTGTCTGCACTTTATTTCGTTGTTTTTACTAAACTAGGTGCTCTAGTTGGTGTTGGTGTTGGTGTAATTATCTCTATGATTATATTAATGGTATACTCTGAAGAAAACAAACCTACAACTTTCCTAAATGATGGAAAAAGACTTTTAGATGCTGTTGGGCCATTAAGTATTTTACCAATGTTACTTGCTTCTCTTGGAGCAATTTATACAAAAGCTGGAGTAGGTACAGTTATCGCTACTATAGTTGGAAAATTTATTCCAGCTGGTAATGTAAACATTGGTATTATTGTATTTGCTATTGGTATGGCTTTATTCACTATGATTATGGGAAATGCTTTTGCTGCAATAACTGTAATTACTGTTGGTATAGGTGCTCCTTTTGTTTTTGCTCATGGAGCTAACCCTACAATAATCGGAATGCTTGCATTAACATGTGGATACTCTGGTACTTTATTAACACCAATGGCAGCTAACTTTAATATAGTTCCTGTTGCAATGTTAGAAATGAAAGATAAATACGGAGTAATTAAAAACCAAGCCTTTGTTGCTATATCTATGCTTGTTTTCCAAATTATTTACATGATTATTTTTAAATAGTTATAAATATTTAGTTAAAATAAATTTCAATAATATTGAAAAAAAATGATATCTTGGAGGTATAAAAATATGAAGAAAGTTTTAATTACAGGTTTTGATCCATTTGGAGGAGAAAGTATTAACCCTGCTTTTGAAGCAGTAAAAGCTCTTCCTGATACAATTGAGGGATATGAAATTATTAAAAAAGAGATTCCTACAGTTTTTGAAAAATCTTATAAAGTACTTTTTGAAGCGATCGATCAAGTTAAACCTGAAATTGTTATCTGTGTTGGGCAAGCTGGTGGAAGATTCGAAGTATCTCCTGAAAGAGTTGCTATAAATATTGATGATGCTAGAATTAAAGACAATGAAGGTAATCAACCTATCGACACAAAAGTATTTGAAGATGGTGAAAATGCTTATTTTACTAACTTACCAATTAAGAAAATGGTTGATGATATGAAAAATGGTTCTGTTCCTGCTGTAGTTTCAAATACTGCTGGTACTTTTGTTTGTAACCATATCATGTACGCACTTATGTACTATATCCATAAAAATAATTTAGATATTAGAGGTGGATTCATTCATGTTCCATACTTACCTGAGCAAGTTTTAGATAAAAAAGGACAACCTTTTATGTCACAAGAACTTATTACAAAAGGACTTGAAATCTCTATTGCTTCTGCTATAAAAACCACTGTTGATATTAAAGCAGTTGGTGGAGAAATATCTTAATAATAAAAGAAGTGAGAAATTTCTCACTTCTTTTTATTTTATTCTTTAAAATTTATTTTTACTGTGTTAGGATGTATTTACTTACCATTAGATATACAAAATTTTCGGATAAAAGGGGACTAATATGTTAAATAATTTAAAAAATCACAGAAACTATTTGCACTCAATACCAGAATTAGCATTTAATGAATTTGAAACATCTAAATATATTAGAAATATTTTAGATCAAGAAAAAGTAAATTATTTTGAAATTGGAACTAGTACAGTTGCTTACATTCAAGGAGAAAATTTGGGAGCTATAGGTTTCCGAGCAGACATAGATGCTTTACCTATGGGAGAGGAAAGCGGTAATCCTTATAAGTCAAAATTCATAGGAAGAATGCATGCATGTGGCCATGATGGTCATGCATCTATTTTACTTTCCTTTATACAAGAGATTCAAAAACTAAGAAAGGCTGGTATATCATTAAAAAAATCATTAGTTTTTATTTTTCAAGCTGGGGAAGAGGGTGGCGGTGGTGCCCGTTTTATAGAAGATAATCAAAAATATAAATCACTAAATGTCAAAGAGATTTTTGCTATTCATCTTATCCCTGAACTTTTTGTAGGAGAAGTTGGAATTAAATCTGGATACTTAAGTCTTCAAAATATAAATTTAGATATAACTGTTACTGGAAAAGGTTGCCACGGAGCTCAGCCCAATGCAGGGATTGATTCTATACTAGTTAGTTGTAAACTAATAGAAGCTTACCAATCAATTATTTCAAGAAATATTCCTCCAGGAGAAACTACAATTTTAACAATTGGTAGCTTTAAGGCTGGAACAGTAAGAAATATAATCCCAGAAAGAGTTGATCTTCTAGGTACTATCAGACTAGAAAATATTGATTTAATTCCCCTTTTCAAGGAAAGAATTGAGAAAATAAATAGAGGTTTTGAAATTTCTTATGACGTTAAAATAGATATGATTTTTCAACCGTTTTATCCACCAGTAATAAACGATATTAATAGTTGTGAAAAAGCTACTAATGCAGCTACTAATCTTAAGCTAAAAGTAAATAATAACTTAAAACTTACAGGTTCAGAAGATTTTTCTTTCTTGCTAAAAGATACTAAAGGAGCTCTATTGCTTTTAGGAATAAGAGATGAAGAAAAAGGGTTTATTAACTCACTTCATAATCCAAAATTTGATTTTGACAGTGATTCCCTAGCTCACGGTGTTAATCTTTTTAAAGAAATTTTAAAATGTAGTAATGCAATCTAAAACTGATTATTTCTATAATTTATCTATATTTAATCAACTTTAATTTAATCTTTTACTAGATGATATATATATAAAAGAC
>CAMTJB010000195.1 GCA_947072715.1 uncultured Fusobacteriaceae bacterium
AAATGGAGAGATAATTTGGTTTGAGGGAAAGAGAATAGATAATATTAACACACATGGAACTGGATGTACATTATCCTCTGCTATTGCCAGTAATCTGGCTAAAGATAGGACTATGGAAGATAGTATAAAAGAAGCTAAAGAATATATAAGTAATGCTTTAAAAGAAAAAATGGATTTAGGAAGAGGGAAAGGACCTTTAGACCATAGTTTTATCATAAATATAATTTAACTGTAAAAAGAACTGAAACAGAACAAACAGATTCCAAATAATTCACACAACTTTATTTTTATATAAAAAAAGCTTGATTTAAAATTTAAAACATGTTAAAACTAGATAAGCTTAACAATTTATATAGGGGGAAAGAATGGAGGAGAAGTTAAAATTAGCTGGCTTAGAAATGAAATATTTTATACCGATTACAGCGATACTACTTATAGCTATGTATACGGGAGCATTACCTAAAGGGATGCTTGGAGCTTTTCCAATTTTAATGGTAATTGGAGCAATTTTAGATTATATTGGAAATAAAACACCTATAATAAAAGATTATTTAGGTGGAGGTCCAATAGTTATTATATTTGCTTCAGCAGCTTTTGTGTATTATGGAGTATTTCCAAAAGGAACTGTTGATAATTTAAAAGGATTTATGAGTGCTCAAGGTTTTTTAGATTTTTATATTGCGGCTTTAATAACAGGTAGCATTTTAGGAATGAATAGAGATTTACTAATAAAAGCTGCAATAAAATATCTACCTGTAATAATAGGTGGAGTTGTTTTTTCTGTTATTTTCACAGGAATAGCAGGGTCTTTATTAGGATATGGATTTAAAAAAGCTATATTTTTTATAGCTATCCCAATTATGGGTGGAGGAATGGGTGCAGGTGCAGTTCCATTAGCTCAAATATTTGGAAAGGCTTTTGCCAGAGAACCTAAAGAACTATTGTCCATAATGGTTCCAGCTGTAGCTTTAGGAAATGCATTAGCAATAGTAATAGGAGGTCTTCTAGATAAATTAGGACATAAATATACTTCTCTTTCAGGAGAGGGAAAATTATTGAAGTCTCAAGAAATGTTAGAAGTAGAGAAAGAGGAAGAAGTAAAAATTAAATATGAAAATTTAGCAGTGGGAGTACTTATTGCAACAACTTTCTTTGTAACAGGTTCTCTTTTGTCAAAGTTTATAGATATACATCCTTATGCTCTTATGATAATTTCTGTTGCGGTAATAAAAAGTATTGGAGTATTAAGAAGAGACTATGAACAATGTGCATCTCAATGGTTTCAATTTGTTATGAAAGCTTTTACTCCAGCATTATTGGTTGGAATAGGAGTTGCTTACACAAGTTTAAAAGAAGTTATTGAAGCTTTTTCTCCAATATATTTAGTTTTGGTTGCTACAACAGTAATAGGAGCAGTAATAGGAACTGGAATAATGGGGTATTTATTAGGATTCTATCCAATAGAAGCAGCTATTACTGCAGGATTATGCATGGCTAATATGGGTGGAACTGGAGATGTCGCTGTTTTATCAGCTTCTAAAAGAATGGTATTAATGCCATTTGCACAAATTTCTTCAAGGATTGGAGGAGCCTTTATGTTGCTTTTGACCTCTCTCTTAATAAATATTTTTTTATGAAATTGATAAAAAACATTTATTAATTTCATAAAACAAGGTATTAGATTAATAGTAATTAAAAAATGAGATAGAAATATGAGTTTAAAGAATTAATTTGTGTAAGAAAAAGGAACTGAATAAAAAAAATAAATAACAAATAGATATATAAATAAATTAACTTAGATGATAAATGTACTGAAAATGTATTTATCATCTTTTTTTTATAAAAAAATGATAAAAAAAAAAGTAAAAATGATAAAAAATGAGCAATTAATATACGAAATAAATGAAAAAAATGATTTTTATATATAAAAAAGATAAAAAAAAGATAAAAATAATTTACTAAAATTGAGATAGAAGCTATAATGTGAGGTAAGAGATACTTATTTATATAAAAATTAGTAAATATAAGCTAGGAGGAAAAATGCTTAAGAGACAAATTATCGTAAAAAGTTCAATGGGGTCATACTTTTCATCTTTTGATAGCTCTGTTTTAGAGTATACAAAACTTGATGAAGGGAGAATAGTTGCTGTTTCAGGAAGAATTAATACACCAACTATCGTTGAAGTAAAAGAAGGGATGACTTTAAGAGAGGTAATAGAGTTAGCTGGAGGAATTAAGAACAAGAGAGAGTTTAAAGCTGCTCAATTAGGATTTCCATTTGGAGGGTTCCTTACAAAGGGAAGTTTAGATAAACCGTTAGATTTTTCTCTTTTCTATCCAGGACAAGCAAAAAATTTAATTATACTATCTGAAGATGATTGTATCGTTCAATTCTCTCAATTCTATGTAGAACATCTTCAAGGAAGAATGAGAAAAGGTGAATTAAGAGATTACTTAATGGCTTCACATGAAATTGATCAAATCTGGAGAATATTAGATAGAATAACAAAAGGTAAATCTAATATGAGAGATATCTACATATTAAGAGAATTATCTCAAACTATAAAAAATCTAACAAATCAAGACCATAACCTTGTTTTAGAGGTTCTTGATAATGATAAGTTCTATCATGAAATAGAAGAGCATATAGAAGAAAATCTTTGCCATACAGGAGAGTGTGCTCAACTTGTTAAGTTTAGAATAACAAGTAAGTGTATTGGATGTACTGCTTGTGCAAGAGTGTGTCCAGTTAATTGTATTAGTGGAAAAATCAAAGAGGCTCACGTAATTGACAATGAATTATGTACTCATTGTGGTCAGTGTGTAAGTGCATGTCCAGTAAATGCTATCCATGAGGGAGATAATACATTACGTTTCCTAAGAGACTTAGCAATGCCTAATAAAATGCTAGTAACTCAAATGGCACCAGCAGTTAGAGTAGCCTTAGGAGAAGCTTTTGGACTTGAGCCAGGAGTAAATGTTGAGAAAAAAATAAATGCAGCTTTAAAAATGTTAGGAGTTCAGTATGTTTTTGATACAACATGGGCAGCAGATTTAACAATAATGGAAGAAGCAACAGAGCTTCAAGAAAGATTAGAGAGATTCTTTAAAGGTGATGATAGTGTAAGATTACCTTTACTAACTTCTTGTTGTCCAGCTTGGGTTAAATTTATAGAACATAGATACCCTGATATGCTAGATGTTCCATCATCAGTAAAATCTCCAATGCAAATATTCTC
>CAMTJB010000196.1 GCA_947072715.1 uncultured Fusobacteriaceae bacterium
CTATAATATTGGAAAAACTAAAAGATATGGTTTAGAGTTAACAGCTGAACAGTATTTTGGAAAATTAACTGTTAGACAGGGATATTCATTAGTTAAAACTGAAATCTTAGAAGATCAAGATAAAAATATAGAAGGAAATGAGATTGCAAATGTTCCTAGTAACAGATTTAATGTTGCTTTAGATTATCAGCTTACTCCTAAAGTTAATATTGTTTGGGATACGGTTTACTCATCTGGTTACTATTTAAATAATGAAAATACACAAGGAAGACAAAACGAAAATGTAGTTACTAATGTATTCTTAAACTATCAAATGAAAGAAAATTTAAAACTATATACAGGTATTAATAATATCTTTAATGAAAAATATTATAACTCAATCGATTCAAAAGGAAAAGAATTTGATCCTGCTGCTGAAAGAAGCTTCAAAGGTGGATTTAAATATAATTTCTAATTATTAAAATTTAAAAAAGTATAAGGAGAGAAAAAATGAAGAGGTCTTTACCACTATTACTAATAATTCTTACAATTATTATAGCTATTTTTTCTATTGGTATGGGAAGTGTTAGTATATCTTTAGAGGAAATTTTCAACATAAACAAAGCACCTGATTACATAAAAACAATAGTTTATGATATCAGATTACCTAGAATAATAATGGCAATACTAATAGGGATGATGTTAGCATCAAGTGGTGTTGTAGTTCAAGGGGTTTTCCAAAACCCCTTGGCAGACCCTTATATAATAGGAATTGCTGCTAGTGCCACTTTAGGTGCTGTTGTAGCTTATATGCTTAAGCTACCTGATATCTATTATGGAATACTTGCTTTCATCTCTTGCTTACTAAGTACATTTGTTATATTTAGATTATCTAATAAAAAAGGAAAAGTAGATATAACAACTCTACTTATAGTAGGAATTGCCGTTTCATCATTTATAGGAGCATTCACTTCTTTTGCAATGTATCTAATAGGAGAGGAGTCTTTTAGAATTACAATGTGGTTAATGGGATATTTAGGTGGTGCAACATGGACAAAAGTATCAATATTAATCATCCCTTTAGTAATATCTTTAATCTATTTTTATCTACAAAGAAACAAATTAGATGCTTTACTTTCAGGGGATGAAGAAGCTCATTCATTAGGAATTAATGTACAAAAGATAAAGATTGAAGCTCTTACTGTTGCAGCTTTAGTTGTTGCTTTCTCTGTTGCTTTTTCAGGAATGATAGGGTTTGTAGGATTAATTATTCCTCATTCAATAAGATTCATTGTAGGTCCTTCTAATTCTAAACTTCTCCCTAATGCTGTTTTAGCAGGTGGATTATTTTTATTAATTTGTGACACTATTGGAAGAATGGTATTAGCACCTGTTGAGGTTCCTATTGGTGTAATCACAGCATTTTTCGGAGCTCCATTTTTTCTATATCTAGCATTTAATAAGAAAGGAGAGAGTTAATATGATTAAGATAGAAGAAGTAAAATTCTCTTACGGTAATAAAGAAATTTTAAAAAATATTACATTAGAAATAAAAAAAGGCAAAATGATTGGAATTTTAGGTCCTAATGGTTGTGGAAAATCTACACTTTTAAAAAATATACTTGGATATCTAAAACCTGATTCTGGCAGCATCTTAATAAATAATAATAAAATAGATAATATTTCATCAAAAGAACTAGCTAAATTAGTGTCTTTAGTTCCTCAAAAATCTAGCTTAATGTCACCCATGACTGTTGAAGATTTTG
Organism: uncultured Fusobacteriaceae bacterium; assembly: GCA_947072715.1. The sequence continues at coordinate 1,746 of CAMTJB010000196.1, forward strand.
TTCTTATGGGGCGACTTCCTCATTTAACTTCAAGTTGGAGTGGTTATAAAAAAGAAGATTTTGAAATTGTAAAAGACAAATTAAACTTTTTAGAACTGAATAAGTTTGAAAAAAGAGTAGCACTAAGCCTTTCAGGTGGTGAGTTTCAACGTGTCCTTCTTGCAAGAGCTTTAGTGCAAGATACAGATCTACTTTTATTAGATGAGCCTACATCGGCTTTAGATTTAAATCATGCTGTTGAAATTCTAAATAGTGTTAAAAAATTAGTTTCAAACCACGGAATAACTAGTGTAGCTGTCTTACATGATTTAAATTTAGCATCTATGTTTTGTGATGAAATAATAATGATGAAAGATGGAAAAGTACATTATCAAGGTACTCCTAAAGAAGTAATAAAAGAGGAGATTCTAAAAGAGATATACAATTTAAAATCTAAAGTATTCCATGGAGAAAATGATACTCCATATGTAATACCACAAATATAGGGGGCAAATCATGAAAAAAATTTATATAACTTTAATGAGTATCTTCATCTATTCACTTTCTCTTGCAGCACTAACAATAGAAGGGAATAGTATTGTAGATGAAAGAGGCAATAAAATAAAAAAGAAGCGTTATAACAGAATAATAGTATTGGATCCTGCTGTGGTTGAATCACTATACTTTATCCAAGGTGAAAATAGTATTGTTGCAATAGCTGATACTACTAGAACTCCTATTTGGCCCCAAGAGAAAACTAAATCACTACCAAAAGCTGGAAATATTATGAAACCATCTATTGAAAAAGTAATGTCTTTTAATCCTGATTTAGTTATTTTAAATGCTATGTCAGAGAGTTTTGGCGAAAGCTTAAGAAATCATAAAATCAATTATATTGTAAATGAAGGAAAGAAAATAGAAGATATCTTAACTAATTTAGAGGTATTTGGTGTTTTAACAGGAAATGAAGAAAAATCTAAAATAGTTGCACAAGAGTACAAAGAAAAGTTGTCTCAGATAAAAGAGACTATCTCTAAAAATCCATTAAATTTAAAAGGTGGATTTCTCTTCTCTACATCGCCTATGATGATATTTAGTCAAAACTCTCTTCCTGGTGAAATATTTGAAATCTTAGGAATTGAAAATATATCTAAAGGATTGCCTGGAAGTAGACCTATAGTCTCTTCTGAATATCTTTTAAAAGAGAATCCTGATATTCTTGTTTGCTCTATGTCTATAGAAAATAAAGAAGATATTATAAGAAATAATCCTATTATAGAAAAAGTGAAAGCTGGACAAAATAGTAATATTTTTATTGTTGAATCAGATAAAATTCTAAGAGCAACTCCTAGGGTAATAGACGCACTGGAAGAGTTATATAAGCAGCTTAACAATGTAAAAAAACAATATAAACTATTACAAAAGAGAGACAAAACATAAATTCATCATCTTAATAAGAAGTCTACTACTAACTTTA
>CAMTJB010000197.1 GCA_947072715.1 uncultured Fusobacteriaceae bacterium
ATTCTTTCATTATCTTTACTCTGAAAAACAACACTAGAATTCTTATTAAAATCTTCTTTAAAATTTTTATCTTTTTTTTCTAACTCAATAATTCTATTTAGGTAATCCACGACACTGGCTTCGCCTACAGGTATCTTTCCTTTTGTAACCTCATTAAAAAAAGGAAGATAAACTATTCTTTCATCTTTCGAATATATATATATTTCACCTTTATTTATTTCTGGCAAAAACTGTACTTTCTTCATTCTATCTGGAAGTTCTATACTTAATTCATATTCCGCTATTCGTTTATTTTTACCATCATTAAAACTCTCTTTTGCATTTAACTTTAGACTTTTTATTGAGGATAAACTATTTATATTTGAAGTCAATTCTGAAAATAAAACATTACAAAAAAACAAAAAAATAAAAAAAACTCTTTTCAATTATTCAACACCCTTTCCTATAATTATGACTTCAGTTAATTTAGAAACATCTATACTTGGCTCAACTGAAAACATCTCTTCATCTTTTGATTTAGATATAATTTTTCCAACTATTAATCCTTTAGGATAAACATCACTAACACCAGAAGTATATACTGTATCTCCAATATTTATGTTTTCATCACTAACAGAAGGTATAAATATTAACTTTCTAGGATCATCTTCATTTCCCTTCACTATTCCTAAAACTTGTAAATCGTTAATTACACTAATGTTAAAATCTTCACTGTTTATAGTTTCTACAATTGAGTGATCTTGAGATACTGAAATAACTTTTCCCACTAGATTATTCCCAATAACAGCAACCATATTTTTTTTTATTTTATCTTCTTCACCTAGATTAATTGTAAAATTTTTATACAAATCATAGATATGTCTAAAAATTACTATCCCTATTTTTAAATCAGGCTTTTCGCTTTTTATTTCTAACAATTTTTTTAATCTTTCATTTTCACTTTGTAAATTTCTATATAAATGTACCTCTGTTTCTAATAATGCAACTTTAGCTCTGTTTTCATTATTCTCTTTTACCAATTCTCTAAAATTTAAAATACCTTTTCCAAAATTTTCTATATTTTCTTCAGTTTTATAAATTTTTGATTGGATAGGATTAAAAATTAAACTTGTTACTTCTGTAACAAGTTTAATTTTATTTTTAACTAAAAAAGAGAGAAACGCTATCACAACTAATATTACTAATACTTTTTTCTTATTTTCCTTTTTTAGTTTTAACATTTTCTATTTAAAATCCTTTCGCTATTTCATAAATAAGTTTTGTACAATTAACCATGTCTTCTATTTTTATAAATTCATCATTTGTATGAACTTTACTCATTCCGATTCCCATATTTATAGAGACAACACCTTTTCCACTGTATATATTTGCATCGCATCCTCCACCTGAAGATACTTTTTTGAAGTCTGCTCCAGAAGCTAGACAAGCTTTTTCAAATACATTTAAAATTTCACATCCATCTTCTAATTTATATCCGTCATATCCCTTTACAACAGAATGCTCAAATTTAGCTCCAAATTGTGCCGCAGTCTTTTCAAAAATCTCAAAAGTTTCTGCTAATAATCCATCTAAAGTTTCCCCTTTAAAACTTCTAGCTTCATACATCATAGATACTTCTGGCATAACTATATTTACAGCTTGCCCACCATGTACAATTCCTATATTAGATGTTGTTTCAGCATCAATTCTTCCTAATTTTATCTTTGTTATAGCATGAGAAGCTACTGTTAAAGCATTTATTCCTAACTCTGGTGCTATCCCTGCATGTGCAGTTTTTCCAATTACTTTTATTTCACCTTTTGCTGCATATGGAGCTTGCACAACTGCTGAACCTGGTGCTCCACCTGAATCAATGATAAATGCATAATCTGGTTTATATTTGTCTAAATCAAAGTGTTGAGCTCCTAAAAGTCCAATCTCCTCTGCAACAGAAAATACAGCTATAATTTCCGGATGATCTATTCCAGTTTCTTTTACCATTCTAATCATTTCAATAATTGCTGCTATTCCAGATTTGTCATCTCCACCTAAAACTGATGTTCCATCTGTTTTGATAATTCCATTTTCCATTATTGGAGTTATTTTTTCACAAGGACATACTGTATCCATATGAGCACTGAATAATATTTTTTTCTTACCTGGAGCTTTTAATACGGCTACTATATTCCCTGAGTTTCCTCCAATTTTGCTTCCAGCATTATCTTCTTCTATCTCTAATCCCAAATCTTTTAATTCGTTCTTTAAATAATCTGCCATCTCTCTTTCTTTTAGTGATGGAGAAGATATTTTTACCATATCTAAAAAATTACCCACTAATCTTTCTTGATTAAACATCATTCTTTATCCCCCTTATTTTATAATATTAGAATCATAACTAATTATAGTATATCTATTAACTTTTGTCAAAATTTAAGCAACCTTATTTCATAAAATCACTAAGGGATTTCTTCTCTTTAAGAAATCCCTTAGCTTTATTCTTATTTTATTTTATTATTTTTTTTTAGAAAAATAATGAGTATGCAATAAATCATGAGCCTTATGGCTTAATGGAGCATCTAAATACTTTTCATATATAGACATTACATACTTATTTTCATGAGATTTTCTTATCTCTTTCCCATTATCAATAGCTTGAATTCCTGCTGTTCTAGCTTTAATAATTTCTATATTTCCACGATGGAAAGGTTGTCCTCCTCCACCTACACATCCACCTTTACATGCCATTATTTCTATAGCATGAAACTTTTCTTCTCCACTTCTTACTTTTTCTAATAGTTCTCTCGCCGCACCTAATCCATGAGCTATACCAATTCTAACTTTTAATCCATCAACATCTACTTCTGCTACTCTAACAGCTGCCATTCCTCTCAGTTGAACAAAGTCTACATTTCCTAGTTCTTTTTTAGTTACAACTTCATATATCGTTCTTACTGCAGCTTCTATAACTCCACCTGTTCTTCCAAATATATCTGCTGCTCCTGTTGAGAACCCTAAAGGATTATCAAATTTTTCCTCTTCCATATTTAATAAATTAATATTAGCTTGCTTTAGAAGATGAGCTAATTCCCTTGTTGATATAGAGAAATCTACATCTGGATTTCCATCTTTTGCAAATTCTGGTCTTGCAGCTTCATATTTTTTAGCTAGACATGGCATTACAGAAACTACTACTAAATCATTTCTATCAA
>CAMTJB010000198.1 GCA_947072715.1 uncultured Fusobacteriaceae bacterium
AGCTAAGGCAGATATATATTCGCCAAAAACTGTTATTTTTAGAGATGAAGTAGCAAAAAATAAGATAATAGAGCAAATACTAAATAATTTTGGGAAAGAATATTTATTTGTAGCAGGTGCTGAAGAACACTATGTGAGTAGTTTTAAAAATTTTATTAACGTAATGAAAAGCTATAAAAAAACTAAAAGCAAAGAAGCAATTACTAAGTATGAAAAAGAAATGGGTATAGATATACCTGAACAAGTAATTTTGAAATATTCAAAATTATCAGATAAAGAATTAGATTTAAAAGAAAAATCCATAACAAAATTATTAGGAAACATCTATGAAAAAGGAGTTTTCAAAGAAAAAGCAAGTTTAGTTATAAATGAAGATATAAAGAAAAATATTGAACAGGAATACACAAAAGTAGATAGGGCACTAATTAATTTATTTATAGCCCCAAACTATCTTTTAGATAGAGAAAAAACAGAAAAATCTATAAAAGAGAAAATATCCCAAATAAAAGGTAGAAAAAATAAGATAAATGCAGGGGATTTAGTAATAAAAAAAGGAACTATACTTACAGAAAATGATATTAAGTATTTAGATATAATAGGTGTTTATTCATTTAAGCATATTGTTGTTTTAATAGTGATTAATTTTATATATATAACAATAGTTAGTTCTATGTTTTATTTTACTAATTTAAAGCTATATAAGGATGATATTTTAAATAGAAATAAGTATAAGACAATATTACTTTTAATCACTATAGTTATGTTATCTGCTAGATTTATTGATCCACAACATATATATTTATTGCCTATAGATGCCTTTATTTTCTTGATATTAATTTTAATAGGAAATAGATTTGCTTTCTCAATAGGGATGTTTACGTATATGTATCTCTTACCTTTAATAGATTATGATTTGAAGTTTTTTACAATAAATATTTTTTCTTTAATTGTAATCTCTTTCTTAGTAAGAAAATTAAAGACAAGAATAGAAGTAGTTCATATAGGGATTCAATTGGCAGTTTTAAAAGCCACATTATATATGATATTATCATATTTTTTAAATGAGTTTTATAGTGAAACTTTAGTAAAATCAGTTGAAATGTTATTTTCAGGAATTGTTTCAGGAATGCTAGCTATAGCTTTCTTACCGTATTTTGAAAGAACATTTAACTTATTAACAGTATTTAAACTTCTTGAACTTGGAGATTTATCAAATCCTCTTTTAAAAGAGTTTTCAGTGGAAGCTCCTGGAAGTTTCCAACACTCTTTAATGGTTGCTACACTTGCTGAAAATGCTGCTGAAAAAATTCATGCAGATTCAATATTTTGTAGAGTAGCATCTTATTATCATGATGTGGGAAAATTAAAAAGAGCAAAATATTATGTAGAGAATCAATTTTCAAATGAAAATCCGCATGATTATATATCACCATTTATGAGTGCGACAATAATAAAAGCACATACTAAAGATGGAATTGAGATTGCTAAAAAATATCAGATTCCAAAAGAGATAAGAGATGTAATGAAGGAACACCAAGGAACTACACTTCTTGCATATTTCTATAATAAAGCAAAGCAATTAGATCCAAGCGTTAAAATTGATGATTTTAAATACTTAGGACCAGTTCCAAAAAGTAAAGAATCAGGTATAATAATGTTAGCGGATTCTATTGAAGCTGCAATAAGAAGTATAGATAATAAGACACAAGAAAAGATAGAAAAAATGATTAGAAAGATAATTAATACAAAGATAGAGGATAGACAGTTAGTTAATGCAGAACTTACTTTTAGAGAGATAGAGATTATAATAGAAAGCTTTAAAAGAACATTGGCTTCTATGCATCATATAAGAGTAAAATATCCAGATCAAAAATAAAAAAAGAAATAAAGGAGAAGTTAATGGAGTTAGTTTTAGATTTATCTATTGAGATAGATGGATATGAAGATTTAGTTAGTGAGGAAAAATTACAAAAATACGTAGAAGAGGTTATAAATGATGAGTATGATCCAGAAAAACCTGTATATATGTCTTTATATTTAACAGATAATGATAAAATCCAAGAGATCAATAGAGATTACCGTGGAAAAGATTCTCCTACAGATGTAATATCTTTTGCTTATCATGAAACAGATGGTTTTGATGTAGGACCTTATGATGTTTTAGGTGATATAGTAATTTCTTTACCTAGAGTAGAGGAGCAGAGTAAAGATTATGGACACTCTTTAGAAAGAGAGTTTTACTATGTATTAACTCATGGAATGCTTCACTTATTAGGTTATGATCATATAGATGAAGCTGATAAAGTAGAAATGAGAGAGAGAGAGGAAGAGATTTTAAATAAATTTGGGTACACAAGGGGGTAACCATAATGAAAAAGAGTAAGGTTACCGGAGAAAACTATGATATTATAGAAAGTTTTAACTGTGCAATAGATGGAATTTTTGAAGCTATTAGATCAGAAAGACATATGAAATTTCATGGTTTTGCAACTGTAATAGCAATTATGGTTTCAATATTCTCTGATATGAATAGATATGAGACAATAGCTTTAGGTGGTGCTATTACTATTGTATGGGTTGCAGAACTATTTAATAGTGCAGTGGAATCAGTAGTTGATATGGTTACGACTGAATATCATCCCTTAGCTAAAAAGGCAAAGGATATTGCTGCTGGAGCAGTTTTGATTTCTAGCTTATTTGCTATCTTTGTAGGGTATATGGTTTTTGATAGAAAGATTGGTTTTTATATTAAAGGAAGTTTTAGTGCTTTGAAGGGTTCTTTTCAAAATGCTATGGCTTTAATAATAGTAATTATAGTAATGGTTGTTATACTTTTAAAGTATATTTTTAAAAAAGGTAGACCGTTAAGAGGAGGGATTCCTAGTGGACATAGTGCTCTAGCAGGAGCAGCCTTTATGGCAATCTCTTTTTTAACTATTAATCCTAAAATATACGCTTTATCTTTTATATTATTAGTTCTTGTTATGCAATCTAGAGTAGAAGGGAAGATTCATACCTTAAAAGAGACATTAATTGGAGCAATAATAGGAATAGGGATAATGTACCTGTTTTTGAGAATTATAGGTTTTTAATAAAAATTAACTATATAAATAAAAAATAGAAATTATAGAAAATAAGGGGCTTTTATGGTAACAGAAAAAGAGTTTTTATTATTAAGTATATTGT
>CAMTJB010000199.1 GCA_947072715.1 uncultured Fusobacteriaceae bacterium
TATTTATTTATTTATTTATTTATTTATTTATTTATTTACAGTTCCATTCGTTATAAAACTCTTCTAAAAATAATTCCATAAATTTATTTCTTTCTAAAGCCATATTGTAAGCTGTTTTAGTGTTTAAATTATCCTTTAATAATAATAATTTTTCATAAAAGTGATGTATAGAATGTGTTCCTTCTGTATTTTCTGGATCATAAATTTCTCTTCCTTTAGCTCCACCATAAGCAAAAGTTCTAGCGATTCCTATAGCACCTATAGCATCTATTCTATCAGCATCTTGAACTATTTTCCCTTCTAATGATTCAGGGATATTACCTTTTGAGAAAGAGATATTATTTACAATATTAACTACTAATTTTATTTTTTCTAGCTCTACACCTTGGCTTTCTAGCATCTCTACAATTATATTCTTTCTATCTAAATCAGTATATCCAAATTTATGGTCCGCTATATCATGTAAAAGAGCTGATATCTCTAATATAAAGTAATCTATCTTAGCTCCTTCTTTCTCTTCTCCCTGTGCTATTTTTATAGAATTCTTAGATACTCTTTCAGTATGAAACCAATCATGACCTGTACTTTCTCCCCTTAATAGGTTTTCAACTTTATTTTTCACATTGTTTATAATTTCCATTTCAATATTATTCATGATAACCCTCCATTATATTTATTATTTTTTTACTTAATTTATTATTTTATTTCTTAATTCATTCTAAATATATTATAGGACTTTTTAATAAATTGTAATTTTATTAATGTAAATATAGTATATCAAATTAATTTCATAAAAAGAACAAAATAATACTATGAAATTACTATTTTGTTCTTTTTTCTTTTATTTGTAGTAAACTCAAGCCTTTTTCCTTATTTAATTCTCTAAAAAAGAGCACAAATATTTTTTTTTTTATTATTTTGATATATATGTTATTGACTTTTAAACTCATTTTCTATATAATAATAGAAAAACAGAAAATAATACAAAAGCTTTTGAAGCTTTTTAGTGAAAAACCACTTTTGGATGACGAAAGTGGTTTTTCTTTTCGTAGACCATTAATCAATAAAAAATTTTAATATATAAAGGAGAATTTTATGAAGTTTAATTTATTCAAAAAGTATTCTGAGGACAAAAAGTTTTATAAAACTTTATTTGCAATCACTATTCCAATCGTATTGCAAAACCTTGTTGCCTCATCTATCAATGTACTTGATACACTTATGATTGGAAACGTAGGAGAAAAAGAATTAGCTGCAGTAGGTATTGCTAATCAATTCTATTTCTTATTTAGTTTAACTATCTTTGGTGTTGCTGCTGGTTGTGGAGTATTTATTGCTCAACTTTGGGGGACTAAAGATGTTAAAAACATTAGAAGTACACTTGGTTTTGGATTAATTTCAGGAGTTTTAGTTACTTTAATATTTTCAACTGCTGCTGTATTTTTCCCAAAAAATATCATGCAAATTTTTTCTACAGACCTTAGAGTTATAGAACTAGGAAGTGATTATTTAATAATTGCTGCTGTAAGTTATATCTTTACAGCAATTAGTTTTAGTTATTCTGCTGCACTTAGAAGTATTAGAAATAGTGCTTTACCTATGTGGGCAAGTTTAGGAGCTCTTTTCATGAATGGTCTCTTAAATTATGTTCTTATCTTTGGAAAATTTGGTTTCTCTCCTCTTGGGGTTAGAGGTGCTGCAATTGCAACTTTAATTGCTAGAACTACAGAAGTTCTTATCATCCTTATAGCAATTTATTCTAGAGAACATGTTTTGAAGGCTACCATTAAAGAGTTATTAAGCTCATCTATGACAATGGTTAAAACTATAGTTAATATATCTACTCCAATTGTTCTTAACGATATTTGTTTTGGATTAGCTACTGTAACTTATTCTGCTATATACGGTAGAATTAGTACTGAAGCTATTGCCGCTGTTCAAATCTCTACAACTGTATTTAGTTTATTTACAGTTCTAATATATGGATTAGCTAATGCTGCTGTTGTTGTTGTTGGAAATGAGATTGGAGCTGGTGAAAATAAAAAAGGTATTCTTTATGCTGATAAAATAACTAGTTTATCTGTTGAATTAGGAATATTGTTAGCCCTAGTACTTGCCTCTTTTGCTCCATGGGTTCCTCAATTATTTAACGTTTCTGAGATTATAAAAAAAGATGTATTCTATATTCTACTTGTATATGCTGTAATTACAGTTCCAAGAGTTTATACTCTTGTAGTTATAGTTGGAATCTTTAGAGGTGGGGGAGAATGCGTATACGGAGGTGTAGTGCAAGCAACTACTCTATGGTTACTTGGTATCCCAATGGCTTACTTTGCAGCTCATGTTTTACACTTGCCAATTTCAGTAGTAGTAATGTTTTGTTTCATTGAAGAGATTATAAGATCAGCTATTCTATATAGAAGATACAAATCTTATAAGTGGATACGTAACGTAACAGGTTCTATACAATCTGAAGCTCAACCTGCATAAAATATAAATAAAAACTTAAACTTTAATAGTATTATATATTAATTATTAGGGGAGTAAATATCTTAGGATATTTACTCCCCTCTTTATTTTTAATTTCCCCCCGAAAATTTTTTATAATTAGTCTCTTATTATAGCTGATGAGTCTACATTATAAAGTTTAGCAACCTCTTCATTTACAAGAATAGGATATTTTTTTAAAGATTGAATAGGAATATTTTTAATAGATTCCCCTTTTATCATTTCTACAATCATCTCTCCAATTTTATTCCCAGAATCCTTATAGTTAATACCTATTCCTGCTAATGCTCCTAAAGGCACTTGGCTCTTTCCTTCTGTTGCAATTACTGGAACTTTTTTAGCTTTAGCTCTAGCGTAAATAACAGGACATGCAGATACTGTTAAATTATCACTTAATGTATATAATACATCTACTTTCGAAAGAACTGAATCAACTGCTGAAGGTATTTCATTCATAGCTGTTACACCTATAGCTACAAGCTCTAGCCCATTTTCTTTAGCTAATCTCTCTAACTCTTTTACAGCAGTTTCTGAATTTTTTTCACTTGGATTATAAATAGTACCAATTCTTTTTGCATTAGGTAAGGCTTGCTTAGTTATATCTACTAATAATTTAGGAGATACTGCATCACTAACTCCTGT
>CAMTJB010000200.1 GCA_947072715.1 uncultured Fusobacteriaceae bacterium
TTCTTTATATAATTTATAGCTTTGCTCATTGTATCCATATTCAAGCTTTCTCCATAAAGGACAACATCTGGTTTGATAAAATTATGACAAATATTACATTTAGCAATTCCATTACTATTTATAATATATTCTAATTCAAAAAAAGAATTACACGTATCACAATAATTTCTATGAATTGATCCATGAAGCTCTAGTACATTAACACTTTCTGCCATTTGATGTAATCCGTCTATATTTTGTGTTATTATCGCTTTTAATTTCCCTATTTTTTCTAATTTAGTTAAGAATAAATGTGCTGAGTTTGGTTTTACATTTAAATCTAATAAATTTTCCTTATAATATTTATAAAAAACATCAGTTTTTCTATAAAAAAAATTATGAGACAAAATTTCCTCAGGTCTACTATGATATTTTTTTAAAGTATTATAAATACCATCTCCACTTCTAAAATCTTTTAGTCCACTTTCAGTTGAAACTCCCGCTCCTCCTAAAAAAACAATATTTTGACTAATTCTAATCATATCTGATAATTTCTTTATTTTGTCCTCTAAATTCATATAATATCCCTCCTGATATATTAATTAAATTTCTTTATTATACTATATAATATATCAGGGGTATGGTCAATATTTTTATAATTTCCAATAAAAAAAAGGAGACTTATTATAGTCCCCTTTTTTTTAGCTGTTTTTCTCGATTATATTTATTAAAGAATTCTCAAAATTAATATCATCTTCTTTTATTCTTTTTTTAGGTCCTTTGGTTCTTTTTCCATTATCCCTCATTTTTTTTGATATATGTCTTGTTAAAAGTAAAGTTTCTATATTAAACTTATTATAAATCAAGCCATTTTGATTTATAGCAAGTGCATTTTTTGAAAGTACAAGAGAAGCCAATCCGTAATCCTGTGTTATTACGATATCATTTTCTTTCACTTCTCTTAACAAGATAAAATCAACTGCATCAACTCCTTGAGGAACTACTCTGGTTTCAGCTTTTTCTTTGTTTATAGTATGGGCTGAATCACAAAAAATTAAAACTTTTAAATTATAATTTATGGCAATTAGAATTGCTAGGTCTATAACAGGACAAGCATCTGCATCTATTAATATTCTCATAATTTATACTATTTTACCTTTTGCAATAACATTAGTTAAATTTAATTCTTTATCTATTATTACTATATCTGCAAAATATCCTGGTTGAAGTTTCCCATATCTATCATCAATGGAGATGGCCTTTGCAGGAAGAATAGTAGCCATTCTAATAGCTTCTTCTAGTGATAATTTAACGTGATTAACTAAATTTTGCACTCCTGCTATCATTGTTAATGCTGAACCACCTAATGTTCCATCCTCTCCAAAACATTTTCCATCTTTATGATATACTTTATTTCCTTCAAAATAAAAATATTCCATATCAGTTCCCACAGGAGCTACTGCATCTGTAACAAGGTATAGTCTATCTCCCATAAGTTTTTTAGCCATTTGGATAGAAGCATAATCTGAGTGGAATCCATCTACAACTATTCCAGCACTGATATCTAAGTTCATAGTGGCACCAGCTGCTCCTGGCTCTCTATGAGTAAACGATGACATTCCATTAAATAAATGAGTTGCTAAAGTTATTCCAAATATCTTTTTTTCTTGAACTTCTTGGTATGTAGCATTAGTATGCCCTAAAGAAACTTTTATTCCAGAATTAGCAAGAATTCCTATATATTCACCTGATATATTTTCAGGAGCAACTGTAATTATAGAAACCCCCTTTTTCCCTGTTTTAGTAATTCTCTCTAAAATTTCTTTATCCATTGGTCTTATGAATTTGGGATTATGTATTCCTTTTTTCTCAACCGAAATAAAAGGACCTTCAATATGTAAACCAATAACTCCAATATCTTCTTTATCTTCCATACTATCTATCAAATCTAAAGCCTTTCTTATGTTTTCATCAGTTGTTGTTATGAGAGTTGGAGCACAAAGAGTACAACCATATTTAAGATTTGTTTTACTCATTACTTCAAAAGTTTCACGAGTAATAGAGTCATTTACTAAAACTCCACCACAACCATTTATTTGAAGGTCTATAAATCCAGGAGTAACATATCCTTTTTTTGCATCTATTGTTTGTATATTAAAATATTTTTCTTTTACTTTCTCTTCTGAGATAATATCTATTATTTTTTTTTCTTTAATTATTATAGCTTTATTTTCTAAAAAATTTGTTCCATTAAATACTTTTCCATTAATAATTGCAAACATATAATTGTCCTCCCTTTTTATTTTCCTACTCTATTATATAATCTTTCTATTTGAGAGCTAACATTTAAATGCTCTTTTTCAATATCTTTAAAATATCTATATGTTCCCACTTTTAATTCTGCACATGCATCTTCATCAGAAACTATTATTCCTTTTGGATGAAGCTGAAGTGCTGAAATTGTCCACATATGATTTATACCCTCTTCAATAGCTTGACGTAAAGCTCTTGACTTATTATAGCCATTTACCATAATTAATACTTCTTTAGCGTCTAAAATAGTCCCTACTCCAACTGTCAAAGATAATTTTGGAACTTTATTTATATCTCCATCAAAAAATCTTGCATTAGCTATAATAGTATCCATAGTTAATTCTTTATCTCTAGTTCTAGAATTTAAAGATGACCCAGGTTCATTAAATGCAATATGCCCATCTGGTCCTATTCCACCTAAAAATATATTAATTCCACCTACAGATTTTATTTTAGCTTCATATCTCTCACATTCAGATTTATAATCTATTGCCATCCCATCTAGGATATTTATATTTTCAGGTTTTATATCTATATGATTAAAAAAATTCTCGTACATATAGTAATGATAACTTTGTTCATTTTCTGGGGATAATCCAACATATTCATCCATATTAAAAGTAATAATATTTTCAAAAGAGATAATGCCATCTTTATAAAATTCAATTAATTTTTTATATAGAGCTAAAGGAGTGCCACCAGTTGGTAATCCTAAAACAAATGGTTTTTCTTTAGTAGGAGAAAAATCTAGTATTTTATTTGCTACATATACCGCTGCCCAATTTTGTATTGAGTCTTCTGTTATAATTACTCTCATTATTAAACCTCCAATATTTATTT
>CAMTJB010000201.1 GCA_947072715.1 uncultured Fusobacteriaceae bacterium
CTTGTTAAATATACTCTTGCAATTGCAATATCAAACCTTTCATATATATCAGCTTTCTCTCTCAACTCATCTGAATTACCACCAACAACTCCCCAAACTTTATGTATCATTAAATAAGCATTATCAGGAACAAAAATTTCATCTCCTACCATAGAAATTACAGAAGCTATGGAAGCTGAATATCCCTCAACATAAACGTTCTTTTTTCCTTTATGTCTTGCTAGCATGTTATATATTGCCATACCTGCAAAAAAATTACCTCCAGGTGAATTAATATAAATATCTAAATCCTTATCCCCTATCTCTTCTAATAGATCTCTAATTTCCTGTGGTTCTACTTCATCCTCACTCCATCTATTTGAAGTAATCTCTCCAAATATTATTAATTCTGCATTCCCTGTTGATTTGTTTTTTACTTCTAACTTCCCTTTTTCTAAATTTAAAACTGGCACTTACTCACCCCCTTTTTTATATTGATTACCTACATTCTCTAAATTGATTGTAGCTCCATTTCCAATTAATCTATCACCTCCTTCAATGTATGGAAGATTTAAATCTTCTCTTACTTCATTAGGTGTCATTACAAAATTAGTTAAATATTTTCCATAAACATCTGATTGTGTTCTACTATCCATTTTGAAAAGTATCTTTTCATTAATCTCTAACCTATGTCCACTCTCTATTTCTTTATCATTTAAAACTTTATAACTCACTTCTTGCTCGTAAGCTCTAAAAAGAGGCTGTAAAGTATTTACATAGAAATCTATCTGTTGTGATTCAGAATTGCTATATGATGATTTTGTATAGTCATTTATTACGTTTGGTTTTATTCCAAAAGCAGCAGCTAATTGCAATGCTGATATCTTATTATTTTCAAAAAATTGTGCATCAGCAAGCTTCATATCCAAGAGTTGTGCTTGCATTCCCAATGGCATTGGAATAAACTTTCCTGAACCTTGACTTTTAGAAAAACTTTCTAATTTTTCTGATATTTTTGATTCCTGACCTGTTTTTAATTCTCCTGTATAATGCACTATTACTTTTGAGCCAAACATATTATTTCTATATAGCTTATTTAAAAAGCCAATTGAATTTTTTCCAGTATTAATTTGTGTCTTTAAAATTTCTTTTACTGAAAGTCCTGAAAGTCCATCAAAGCAAACATGAGTTTTTAAATGAATTACCTCATCCATATCAAAAGAATATTTTTTATTTGTTCTTGGCTCTGTCCAAACATACCAAATCCCATTATTACTTTTCAATACACCCTTATTATCAACGTATATTTCCACTTGATTACTTGGTAAAATCCATAAATACTTAGGAAAACCATTTTTATCTGCTTCTATATAAACAAACGAATTGCCATAATGTAACTTGTTTAACTCCACACTTCCCCAAAAGGTTGTGGCTGTCATATATGGATTGGGTCTTAAATTTAATAAAATATCCATTTTATGATCTACAATCTTTTCTTTTCCTTTTTTTTCTGTTAAAACTCTCTTTTCCCATGGCATTTTACCCATTGTTTCGGACAAATGTTTTAAACATATAAAATATATTGTTTCCGATAAGTCATTCGAATTATCTATATTCTCAGTATTTATTCCCAAAGTTCCTAAAAATTCTCCAAGTTGCTCTAAATTATAGGTCTCTCTTTCCTTTTCCTTTCCTTTAATCATATTTTTTATATTTTCTATTATTTTCACTATTCACCCCCTCCATAAAGTTGATTTAAGTAATCATCATTTGCATATTTCGTTATATCGAACTCAAACTCGTGATACATTGATAGCTTATAAGCACATAATACGGCATCTATTGGATCTATTCTTTTTGCCGTTGCATCTTTATCTATCTTTATTAAACCGTTATTCTGCTTTATTACAGCATTCCCCATAGCATAATTTAGTAATGGATTATATAAATAATAAACATTTCCAGAATATACCTGTTCTCTAAACCCTTGAGTACTTTCATTAAGTGACTTATGAGATTGGAATACCTCTGTTACTTCATATCCTTTAACTTCTAAATCCATCATTAATTTAGAAGCATTTGCAGGGTCAAAACATAAGTGTTTTATTTCCCAGTTATTTTTTTCACAAGTTTCAATTACATACTTCATAACTGCTTCTTGGTCTACTATTGGAGTATTCGTTACTGTTAAAAATCCTAGTTCTTCCCAAACATCATAAGGAACTTTATCAACTGCTTTTCTCTCCATTAGCTTCTCTCTATTTGGTATAAAAGAGTGACTAAATACTATATACTTTGCTTTGCCTTCATCAATTATAGGAATAATGAAAGATACACTTGTTAAATCTATCTTTGCTGACATGTCAAAGCCTACATATACAGGTCTATTTAAAACGCAATAAGGCAACTCTTTTACCTGGCATTTTTTCCACTTCTCCATATCCATATAACCTTGTTCTTTTGCCTGCATCCATACGTTTAAACATTTAGTCTTGAAAGCTACCATCTTCTCAGGTACTTGTTCAGCTATCTTATAAGCTGATTCTAACTGTGCTATTCCTTCTGGATAAGTCATTCTTAAAGGATTTGCTTTAAGCCAATTTTTTCTATTAGAAATATCATCATTTTTATCTATTTCACAAATATCTATGAAATAGTTATCATTTTCTATATCAGAAGCAGGATTTAAGATATTAGAGCAATATTTATACTCTTGTTGATAGCATGGAACATTTAAGTCAACTCCTGCCGTTGTTATAATCATCAATAAAGGTTCTTTTGTATTAGCTCCTAATCCTAAATCATAGAACTCTGTCGTTGCGTGTTGATGGTATTCATCTAATACCAGGACAGCAGGATTCGTTCCGTCTCCTTTTTTCCCATCTTCTTTACTTAATGGTTTTAAGAAAGAACCTGTTTTTATATGAATAATTTCTGTATTTTTTAATTTAAACTTTGGTGCTAAAGGACTTCCAGAAAGCAAGTTTCTACATTCATTAAAAATAATTTTTGATTGCTCTCTTTTAGTCCCTGCACAATAAGTTTCGTATATCTCAGTATTCTTTGTTGATTGTACAGACATTTCATATAGTAATACTCCTGCCTGCATCTGAGATTTTGCTTGTTTTCTTGCCACTTCTATAA
>CAMTJB010000202.1 GCA_947072715.1 uncultured Fusobacteriaceae bacterium
GCGATAAGATAAATAAGCACTTTGATGCACCCCCTCTACTCTATACTCAAACAGAAGGGTCTACTACTTTCAGATTTAACTTACATAATGGTGATGTAGGTCATACTTTAATAGCAGGTCCTCCCGGTTCTGGAAAATCTGTTTTACTTGGAGCAATTGCATCTCAATTTAAAAAATATAAAGACAATAAAGTTTTCTTTTTCGATAAAGATTCTTCATCAAGAGTTTTAACTTATTCTATGGGTGGTAATTTCTTTGACATAGGAAAAGATAATATGAGTTTTCAACCTCTTAAAGATTTAAAAACAATCGATGAAAAAGATATTCTAAAAGAAATAGATACTGCAACTTTATCTGAGAAAGAGATAAAAATATCGTTGAATTCTAAATTGTCCAAAAGAAAAAATGAGTTAATGTGGGCTAACGAATGGCTATTAGATATCCTAAAACAAGAAAAGGTAGAGCTAACAGCTGATATTAAAGAAAAACTATGGAATGCCCTATTACAAATTACTACAAAACCAAGAGAATTAAAAACTATTACTAATTTGGTTATAAGTGCTCAAGATAACAAAATAAAAGAAGCATTTAAACCTTATACAATCACAGGAGCTTTAGGTTCTCTATTTGATTCTAATAAAGAAAATTTATCTTTCTCAAACTGGAATGTATTTGAGATGGGACAAGCTATAACAAATAAGCAAGCAATAGCCCCATTACTTTCATATTTATTTCACGAAGTTGAAAAAAGCTTAGATGGAAACCCTGTTTTAATAGTTTGTGATGAAGCTTGGATGTATTTTGATAATCCTCAATTTGCTACTAAACTTCGTGATTGGCTAAAAACTCTTAGAAAGAAAAATGCTTCTATGGTTTTTGCCACACAAGAGTTAAATGACATTGCAAAATCTGTTTTATTTAATACAGTGCTTGAAACTTGTGATACAAAAGTGTACTTAGCCAATCCAAATGCTGTATCGGAGTTTGGAAAATCTATCTATTCACAATTTGGTTTAAATAATACAGAGATAGGAATAATAAGTAAATTAAACCCTAAAATGGATTATTTTACGCGAACAAAAAAAGGAGATGCCAGAAAATTTAATTTAGCATTAGGTAAAAAAACTTTGAAATTAATAGCTTCTTCTGATACTTTCAGTCAAGAAAAAGCTATTCAACTTAAAAACACAGTCAAAGATTCAAATGAATTTACAAAAAATTGGTTACAAGGAGAAAACTTATGAAGAAATTAATGATTTCATTATTTATATTAATATTTACCCTTTCACTATCTAAAACAGTATCAGTGAGCGGAATGACACAATTACTAAAAACAGCAACTAAAATTGCATCAACTCAAACTCAAATGGATTTAAAAATGGTCGAAGATGGAATAAAACAAGCCAAATCTTTAGAAAATCAATATCAACAACTTAAATATGAAATTCAAAACTTACAAAATTTAGGAGAAAACATTTCAGATGGAAATATTAATCAAATTAATAGATTTCTTAAACAAATAGAAAATACTAAAGATAGCTCAATGTCTATAATAAATAATCAAGATAGATTAGTAAACGAATATAGAAATATCTATAAAGCTAACCCTGAAGCTTTTGAAAATATTACAGGTTATAACAAAGAATCTCTAGATTCCTTGAAAAGACAAGTAACTAAAGCAAAAGATCAAACTAATTATATGCTCTATGACGCCGTTACACAAGCAGGATACTCAGCTAAGTTAAATAATGATACTCACAATCTTAATTCTCTATTAGAAGCTTCTAAGTCATCTAAGGGGGCTTTAGAGGTCCTTCAAGTGACTAACAATATACTAGGAGCACAAAGCACTACTTTACTAGAAATACGACAATTATTAGAAACATCTGTAAAACTAATGGCAGGTGTTGAGTCAAGCAAAAATACTGAAAATAATGCGACTGAAATAAAATTAAATGAAATAATGGCTGATATGGAAAGAAAGAATAAAGAACAGATGCAAGAAATAAATAGTAACATGAATAAAAATATAAAATTTGGAAACTAGGAGGAAAAATGGATTTTGCAATTATTTTATTAGAATTTAAAAATATTTCTCTTAGCATTATACAAAACTTAAGTGGAACTGTTGGAAATGTAATGTATTATCTCGCTGTAATTGATTTAACCTTATCTATGCTATTTAATAAAGATGAAGATATAAATATTTTTTATTCGATTTTCGGAAAAGTATTGCTATATGGATTTTTTATTTACCTATTAAATAATTATGCTTATATCATAGAAATATTTGAAAAAGGATTCATTCAACTAGGTAACGTTGCAACAGGTAATGGAAGAGGAACAAATCTTACATTTAATCCCGGAGAAATATTTTCAGATACTATGGAACTATTAGTAGTTCCAATAATTGCTGGAGGCGGAGCTTCCATTCTTATGGATTTAGCAGGTATAGAATCCCTTCCAGCAATTATTATGTTTACTTCCTTTGCAATAGCTTTAACTGCTGGAGCAACTTCTTTAATAATTATGTTTGTTTTTATAAAATTTTATTTAACATCAGCAGTTACTATTTTAACTTTAGCTTTTGGAGTCTTCTCTAAATCTAAAGATATTGCATTAAAAGGAATAATTGGACTTTTTTCTCAAGGAATAGAACTTACATTCACGGTCATAATCTTTAACTTTATAACAAAATTTTATAAACAATATATTTTTAATGGTCTATCTGAAACAAGTGGGCAACCTGTAGGTCTTCTAAATATACTTGTAATTATAATTTTTTTCTTTCTTCTAGTTAAAAGAATTCCACTAATGGTTTCAACAGTTCTTTCTGGTTCTATTTCTTCTATGGGTGTTGGAAGTGGGGCAAGTTCTATGGCTAATAATGCTCTCAGACAAGGTGCAAGTGCAGCAAGTAATACTGTAAAAAGCACTATAGATGCTTATAAAAATGCAACTTCTAATAAAACAAAGTAGGGATAAATGAAAAAGATCATTAATTTACTAAAAAAAGAAAAAAAATTTATAAGTTTTCTAATTATAATAGCTATTTTTATTAAATTATTTAGCTTAATATCAGGTTTTTCTATTAATATGTCCTCTTCAATTACTCGAGGAT
>CAMTJB010000203.1 GCA_947072715.1 uncultured Fusobacteriaceae bacterium
TTATTGAGAGTATTACCAATGGAAATGGAGGAAGCACTTCAGGTAAAATAATAATAAATGCTACAAAATCTGGAGATGTTGCTCAAAATACATTAGATAGTTACGAAACTATATCTACAAATAAAATATATACTAATAGTATAATAAATGGAGCAGGTATAAAAAAAGGGGTTTTGAATATAACTAATGGAGTAGTAACAACATTAACAGATTCAGTGGTTAATGGGTATAAGACAGCTGTAACTTTAGGAGACAATAGTGAGTTAAGAGCGACTAATACCATTTTTAATGGTGGTGGATTAGAGAATAAAAATACAGTTATCAAAGGAAGTAATGGAGACAATATAGTTGCACTATTAGGAGATTCAATAATAAATGGTTCAATTGATTTAGGAGATGGTAACAATAAATTAACTATAGGAAATGAAGTTCAAGTCAATGGTAGTTTAAATGGTGGAGTAGACAATGATATTCTAAATTTAGGTAAAGTATCAACTGACAGATTATTAGCTGCTAATACATCATCAAATTTAAATATAATGCATGATATAACTGGTTTTGAAACTATAAATACAAATGGAAATTCAACATTATTTGAAACAGTAAAAGTAACAGGAGCTAAAAATATAACTCTTGAAAGTGGAAGTTTATTATTAAGAGTTGACCCAAGTATAAAAGCATCAGATGGAAAGATAATAGGGCATGCTTTATATGGAAATAGTGGGACATTAAGAAGTACCGGTGGAGATTTGGTAGTAGGAGTAAATGGACTAGGGGAAGGAACAACTATATCAATGGGGGGAGTAACTATAGCCCCAGAAACAAATGATGATTGGTGGAAGGATACAGATCATATAAAAACTAATTCATTAGTTTTAGATGGGAAATTATCAGAAGATGGTAAAGACATAAATATAACAGTTTTTGAAGATATTCCAGATCCATCAATTCCATTAAACTCACAATTAAATAAAGTATATCGTTCAATAGTAACAGCGGGAGAAATTGGAAAACTATTTAATACAACATTATTAGAAGATAAAACAAAAAATGTATCTTTAGATAGATTGCTAGGACTTTTAGATCAGATATATGCAAATAATCCATATGCATATACATTAAAATCATCAAGAGATAGTTTAAAATTATTCGAAGATAATATGTCATACTTAACAATAAAACCTCAAAAAGGTGAATGGATAGTACAAGGGAAAGGAATATATACAGGAGTAAAAAATGATAGCCCAAGTTCTATAAAAAATAACTCTGGATTTGATACAGGATATAGAAATTATAAAACAACAACAAATACAGTGGGAGGTATATCAACATTTGAATATGGATTATCAGATAAAACTTCAGCAGGATTAGTAGTTGGGGGAAATAATCAAGACGTAAACTTTAAAGGTTCAAGTGAAATAGATGGAGATTCACTGTATCTAGGAACATTTGCAAAAACAGAGGTAGATAATTTTAGATTTATGGGAGGATTAGGATACCAATACACATCAGCAGATGCAGATAGAAGTGTATCAAATAAATATGATTCATTTAAGACGAATGAAAAATATAGTATAAACTCTTTTGATGCTTTTGTAGAAGTAAAGTATGTATATGAAGGAACTCAAAATTGGAAAATAGAGCCAAAAACTAGATTAAGTTACTACTATATAAATCAAGAAAGTATAAATGAAGGATATAAGGCAGATCAACTATCAATAGGAGTAGATAAAGCAGATAGTAAAACAGCAGATTTAGAGATAGGAGTAGACCTAGTAAAAATGGTATTATTAGAAAAAGGGAAATTAAATAATATATTCTCTTTAGGAGTGATAAATACATTGGGAAATAATTCAAAAGAATTAGAAGGTTATGTAATAGGAAGGGATAAAAATGGAAGTGAATTCGATATTCAAGGAATAGAATTACCAAGAACATCTGGAAAAGCAGGTTATAATTTAGAGTTAGAGCAATCAAATGGAATGATATATACAGCAGGAGTAAGTTTAGAATTTGCCGAAGATTATAATAGAAATGTAAATGCAACAGTAGGAATAGGATACAAATTCTAGAATGTAATTTAAAAAATATAGGGGATATTAAAAGTACAAAATTATGTGCTTTTAATATCCCCAAATTTTTTAAATTACAGAATACTTTATTTTATAATAGTTTCTTATTTTTAAGTAAAATTGCAACTAATATTGATATTAAAGTAATAATAATGATAACCCATGCAAATCCGTCACTTGTATTACTAAATGGAACGAAAACATTCATTCCCCAAATACCTGATAGGATAGTAGGAACTGCCATAACTATTGTTATAGAAGTAAGTCTTTTCATTAATATATTGAAATTATTTGAAATAACAGAAGCAAATACTTCCATAACTACTCCAAGGACATCTGTATATATTTTTGCCATTTCAATAGCTTGTTTATTTTCTATAATAGCATCTTCAAGAATTTCTAAGTCATCAGGATACTTTTTAATGAAAGAGAGTCTAAATAATCTTTCAAGTACACTTTCATTAGATTTTAATGAAGTAGAGAAATATACTAGAGATTTTTCTAGTTCAAGAAGGGCTAAAAGTTCACTGTTTCTTTGTGATAAGTAAAGTTCAGCTTCCCACTCTTTAGATTTTTTCTCAATATTTCTAAGATATATCAGATAATTTGCAGCATTTCTATATAACATTTGTAGTAAAAAAGTTGTACGACGATTAGTGTTGAATCCTTTTAAAACACCTTTTTTAAAAGGGTAAAGTAAACTAATATCAGTTGTAGCAACTGTGATAATATTATGTTCAGTAATAATAATACCTAGAGGTAAAGTTGTATGGGATACTCCAGAATGAGAGGCAGTATTTTTATCAAGATAAGGTACGTCCACTATAATAAGTGTTTCGTTATCTTCAATTTCAATACGGGGTCTCTCTTCAGTATCCAAAGCTGCAAGAATACTTTGTTCCTCTATATTTAAAGTTGAAACAAGATATTTTATTGTTTCATCTGTTGGAGCAACTAGATTTATCCAAGCCCCCTCTTCGATAGTATCGATTTTAACCAATTTATTATCAATTGTTTTAAAAATTTCCATAAAAAA
>CAMTJB010000204.1 GCA_947072715.1 uncultured Fusobacteriaceae bacterium
CACCAGAACAGATAGATTTTATATTACCTCAGTCTATGTAATTGTAGGCAAAAATGGCAAAAATAAGTTATTTAAGAAGGAGATAGATATGAGATTAGTAATTGTAGATAAGAAAATAGGTGATTGGGCTGCAGCTCACGTAGTTGAAAAAATACTGAGTTTTAACCCAACAAAAGAAAAACCATTTGTATTAGGATTACCAACAGGAAGTACTCCTTTATCAATGTATAAAAAGCTTATTCAATTTAACAAAGAGGGAGTAATATCTTTTGAAAATGTAATAACATTTAATATGGATGAATATGTAGGATTAGGAAAAGAGGATGAACAAAGCTACCATACCTTTATGTATGAAAACTTTTTTAACCATATAGATATAAAAGAAGAGAATATAAATATTCCAGATGGGTTATCAGTTGATTATAAAGCTGAAGCTATTAGATATGAAGAGAAGATAAAGGAAGTAGGTGGAATAGATTTATTTATAGGTGGAATAGGTCCTGATGGGCATATAGCTTTTAATGAACCTGGATCATCTTTGGCTTCAAGAACAAGAGATAAAGAGTTAACTATGGATACAATTATAGCGAATTCTAGATTTTTTGGTGGAGATATAAATAAGGTTCCTAAATTAGCATTAACAGTAGGAATAGGAACGTTGCTAGATTCTAGAGAAATATTAATTCTAGTTAATGGACACCATAAAGCTCGTGCATTAAAAAAGGGAATTGAAGAAGGAGTTAACCATATGTGGACAATTTCTGCACTTCAATTACATCCAAAAGCAATTATTGTATCTGATGAAGAGGCAACAATTGAATTAAAAGTTGGAACATACAGATATTTTAAAGACATAGAGAAAGATGAGCTTGATTTAGATAAAAAAATAGCAAAACTTTATTCTAATAAATAAACAAATAAATAAAAAAAATGCCTAAAAAATTAATTTTAGGCATTTTTTTTATTTGAAAAAATCAAGAACTTCTTGAGAGTATTTTCCAGTTTCATCATGGGTGATTAAAGGAGGTAAAATAGTAACCCCTTCACTTCCAAATTTAAGACCTTCTATTAAGATGATTTTAGCGTTCTTATCATTTTTTGAATGACAGAATCTAACTCTTTTAGGTTCAAGTTCATATTTTTTCATAAGTGTAATAATATCTATAGCTCTATCAGCACGGTGTACTAAAGAAAAATAACCTTTATCTTTTAATAGATTAGAAGCAATGTGAATAATCTCTTCTAATGTTATTGCAATTTCATGTCTTGCAAGAGTTAGTTGATCTAAATCATTTAAAAGTTCAGTATTTCCATTAAACTTAAAAAATGGTGGATTACAAATAACAGAGTCAAAAGAGTGAGGTAGAAAATAATTCCTCCAATTTTTCATATTATCGTTAATAATAGAAATTTGATCGTTCAAATTATTTAAAGAGACATTTCTGTTAGCTAAATCAGCTGAAGTTTCTTGCAACTCTAAACCAATTATTTTTGCTTTTGTTCTTTTAGAAAGAAAAAGAGGTATAGCTCCATTTCCTGTTCCTAACTCAATGATTTTATTAACTCCTCTCCCAAGAGATGCAAATTCAGCAAGAAGGATAGAATCAATAGAAAAATTGAAATAATCAGAACGTTGTATAATTTTTAAATTTTCTTTTTGTAATAGGTCAATTATGGACTCTTTTTCATTTTTTAGCATAGGTTAAATAGACTCCTTTTATAAATAAATTATTTGTATTATAACATAATAGTTAAAAAAATAAAATTATAAAAAAAGTGTGTTGAAAATAAAGGATACTTTATAAAAAAGTTGAAAAAAGTTCTGAAATAGTTTATACTTCAGTTACATTAGAGGTTGAAAGAGAGGAAAAAAATAAAAAGCGCCAGAACTTTAAAAATAAAAAGTTGACGAGGGACAGAGAATATCGAAAATTCGGCGGATACTCTGTAGGGACTGCACCCTATATAGACAGAACAAAAAATTTTAGTGATAGAATTGACAAATATGTCTTAGCAGACTTTTAATCTCTAAAATATATGAAGTTAAGTTTTTTAATTTCAAAAACATGGAGGTTTTTTTATGTGTGGAATTGTAGGTTATGTAGGTAGTGGAGATGCCGTAGAAATTATACTTGAAGGATTATCTAGATTAGAGTATAGAGGATACGATTCTTCAGGAATAGCTGTAGTGAAAAACGGAGAAATTCAAATTGAAAAAAAAATAGGAAAGTTGCAAGCTTTAAAAGATTATTTGTCAGAACATCCTATGAAGGGGCAGGTTGGTCTTGGACATACAAGATGGGCAACTCATGGAGCTCCATCAGATATAAACTCTCATCCTCATTATAACAATGATAAGTCAGTAGCAGTTGTTCATAATGGAATTATAGAGAATTATATACAGTTAAAGAAAGAACTAACTGAAAAAGGATGTAATTTTATATCTCAGACAGATACAGAGGTTGTAGCGCATCTTTTTGGAGTTCTTTATGATGGCGATATGTTATCAACTTTAAAAAAGATGTTAAAAAGAATTAAAGGATCATATGCTTTTGGAATAGTTCACAAAGATCATCCAGATCAACTAATATGTGCTAGAAAAGATAGTCCTCTTGTAGTAGGTATAGGGGAAAATCAAAACTTTATTGCATCAGATGTAGCAGCACTTTTAAAATATACTAAAAATGTATATTTCTTAGAAAATGGAGATTATGCAAATATTCAAAAAGATAAAATTACAATATATGATAAAGAAGATAAAGAGATTCAAAGAGAAAAACATGAAATTAAATGGACTTTAGAGCAAGCTACAAAAGGTGGATACCCTCATTTTATGATAAAAGAGATATATGAGCAACCATCAACTTTAGAAGATACATTAAAAAGAAGAGTTAATTATGATGATTATTCATTAGATTTTAAAGATATTCTATCAAAAGAAGAAGCTTTAAAAATTGAAGAGGTTCAAATAATTGCTTGTGGAACAGCTTATCATGCAGGACTTCAAGGAGAATATGCTTTAGAAAAAATAGCGAAAATAAGAACTAGTTCTGATATAGCTTCAGAGTATAGATATTCAGATCCTTTTGTAAATA
>CAMTJB010000205.1 GCA_947072715.1 uncultured Fusobacteriaceae bacterium
GGAAGAGATAATGAATATAATAGATATGAAAATATTGTAGAAGAAAGAACAACTGAAAGTAGAGGTTGGTCAAGTATATATAATAAAGACTTTGGATTCACATTAGGTGGAGGAAGAGAAAAAAGTAGAATAAAAGATAGAGAAGGTATCTATAACTACGAATATAGAGATAGAAATAAAGAAGGAAAAGGTTTCAAGCAATATGAGTATGAATCAGAGTTCGTAGATTATAAACTTGAGAAAAAACCATTTGAAATAGGTTCTTTTGGTAAATTTGGAGCTTATGCAGGTGGAAGATATGATAAATATTCAGATCAACGTGTAACTGGAATTGATAAGAAAGATTTAGCAGATGATTCAACAAGAACTGATTTAGGATTTACTCACAGTATAGATTTATTAAAGGGTAAAGGAAATAATTTAGGGAATGACTTTAGATATTCATATCAAAAATATAATGAAGAAAATGAACTATTTAAACACAAAGAAAACTTTAATAAGTTTGAAGATACAGTAAAATTTGATACATCATCAGTAGATGGAGTTTATAAGGTTAACTATGATATGATTGATAATGCTAGTACAGGTGATAAGAAAAATACAGTATTACAAAACAGTTTAGATTTAGATTTAGCTCGTGAACAAAAGTTAAAACTTACATATGGGACTAATGATAGATTTACAAATGATAATAAACCTGAAGAGAATAAAAATGATTTAAGCTATAAAGATTATGGATTTAACTATAAATATAAGCAACACACTTTTGACTATAAGAGACAAGAGATAAATTATGAAATTTGGAAGATAGAAAATACAGATGATTCCTACGAAGAGATAAAAGTAGATACATATACATATTCATTTGATTTTGATGATAGAGATAGACTTACTTTGAACTATATTGATGGAAATGATAAGAGAGATAACTATACTCAGGACTTTAAAGAGATTGACACTGATAAGAAAATGTATGGGGTATCTTATTTAGATTATGGACCACGTTACGAAAATAAATATTCCGCTAATTATGGAAGAAATAGATACAATGGTAAAAATTCAGCAGATCAGACAAATCCATTATCTTATTCAACAGATACATATGGAGTAGGATATTCATTCTTGGATAAGAGTATGGATCCAGAATTCTTAAAGACTTATGCTTTAAAAGAGTTTGATAAAGATGAAGAAAATTTAACTACAGAAGATTTAGATAAAGCTGCTCATATCTTAAAAGAGCGTCAACAACAAAGACAAGGTGGACTTCAAAAGTTTAATTTAACTGAATCTTGGAGAAGACCACAGGCATTTTCTGGAGATTATAAACGTAAGTTCTCAATTGATGGATATGCAGAAAAAAATAAGGACAAATATGATCAAACAGGGGATTTTGTTGATTCATTAGAAGATGTAGGATTTAATATAGGATATTCTCAAAGAAGAATAGGTATCGGTTTGGGATATTCTAAAGAGGTAAATAATAAAAATGCCTGGTTGAATAGACCTGGAACAGAAAAGCAAAGTAGCGATACTGATGATGAGTATAGAGTGATGCTTAATATGAAAATAGGTAAACCAAGTGAAGGATATAGAGTAACAACTTATGGAAAAATAAAAAGAGATTATTATTATGGAGAAAATGGACAACCTGGTGAGAGTAAAAATGCAAGAACTATAGGAGTTGAACTAGGTAAAGAGATGGGATACTATGAATGGTCAATTGCTTACTACAGAGAGTATGATTTTGGAAAAAGAGATGACGAATGGAAAGTAGCTCTGCAATTTGCATTGTTAACATTCCCAGATATGCCTCTTTTTGGAATTGGTGCTAAACAAAATGCTGGAGATAGTTCAAAAACTCCAATATCATCAGTTTTAAGCGGTATTAAAGCTTCAGATGTTGATTTTGATGATAATTAATATTGACAATTAAATAAAATTACTGTAAACTTTATGATAGAATAGTTAAGATATACTATCATTTTGTTAATGAATTAAAGGAGTTGTATTTTTATGTTTAAGGTGACTACCACTACCACGAATACTTTTTACAGATTTGGTCTAGTGAGATAATTATTATCAAAATAGGCACGAATCTTTTTGAGTTCTCTTAAAGTGTCTATAGTGGTTGCTTGTAATTAAAATATACAATCTTGTATATATACCATTTAGGCTCTTTAGCTTAAATGGTATTTTTTTTCACAAACATAAGAATAAAACAGAGATTAATATATGCGTATTATCAAAAATAAAAATAAAATTTAAATATAGGGGTGTTAAAATGAAGGTAATGTTACCAAGTGGAGATTCAATGGTTTTTGAAGAAAAAGTTAATATGTTTGAAATAGCTAAAAAAATTAGTAGCTCTTTAGCTAAAAAATCTGTAGGAGCAAAAGTTGATGGTGAATTTGTTGATATGAGCTATATCTTAGAGAGAGATGCGAATGTTGAGCTAATAACAATAGATTCTCCAGATGGGGAAGAGATAGTAAGACACTCTACAGCTCACTTAATGGCACATGCTGTTACAAGATTATTTCCAGAAACAAAAGTAGCAATAGGTCCAGCGATAGAAAATGGATTTTACTATGACTTTGATCCAAAAGAGCAATTTACAGAGGAAGATTTAGTAAAAATTGAAGCTGAAATGAAAAAAATAGCAAAAGAAAACATAAAAATAGAGAGATTAATGATGACTCGTGAAGATGCTATAGAGCATTTTAAAGGGTTAGGAGAGATATATAAAGTTGAAATTATTGAGAAAATAGCAATAGGAGAGATGTTATCTTTCTATAAGCAACAAGACTTTATGGATCTTTGCCGTGGACCACATGTACCATCAACTTCATACTTAAAAAGTTTCAAACTTAAAAGTTTAGCAGGAGCTTACTGGAGAGGAGATTCTAAAAATAAGATGTTACAGAGAATATATGGACTTGCTTTCTCTGACGACCAAAAATTAAAAGATCACTTAATATTCTTAGAAGAAGCTGAAAAAAGAGATCATAGAAAAATAGGAAAAGAGTTAGACTTATTCTTTATGAGTGAGTATGGACCAGGATTCCCATTCTTCTTACCAAAAGGTATG
>CAMTJB010000206.1 GCA_947072715.1 uncultured Fusobacteriaceae bacterium
GATTACAGCTACATCATTTTCTAGTCCCCCACCATTAAAGACAGTATTTTCTGCCTTAAACTTATTAACACCTTCTACGTACACAGCTGTGTTATATCCATTTACTACACTATCTTTTAATTCTGTATCTCTGTCAATAACTAATGCACCTTTCTGCATTCCACTACCATTTATTATTACATTTTCTCCAGAAACTAAATTAGTAGAATTTAAATATGTATCAACATTTCCAACTATAGTCTGAGCTGTGGCTATATTTCCATTTACATCTCCATTAACTATTTCTTTTCCGTCAATATTACCTGCAGTTCCTATTCTTATTTCTTCAATTACCGGATTCCCATCTGCCCCTAATTCTACTTTTCCTGTTTTTACTCCATTGGATGTTTCAGATTTTAATTTTACATATATCCCTTGGTTATTCTCTTTTGTTGGTTGCACTGCCATTAATTCTTTTCCTACTTTTGAAGATGTATCATTTTTTATTAATTCTACACCATCGCCAAAAATTTCTCTTCCTGCTAATATCCCATAATTGTTCATTGTCCCTGTAATTGAAGGTGCTGCAATAGCACTTTGAGACCCTTTTATAACTCCTTTATTATTAATATTTGAGCTCATATTAGTTTCTTTACTGATTCCATTCCCTGAATAATTAATTTTTTCAAAATCTTTCTTTCCGTTAATCTTTCCAGATGTTGATGATACATATCCAGATATAACTCCATCATTACCTATCTCTCCATTCTGAATTACCATGACTCCATTTCCTGAGTTAATACTGCTTGCATCTGCATTCTGAGTTGCATTTAAACTAGGATTATCCCCTCTTCCTGATAAAGTTGCACTACCCGATACAACCCCATTATTTTTTGTTAAACCTGAACTTACTCCATTAGCACTATCAACCACTTCAGTAGTTGATTTATTCCCATAAAATTCACCATATCCAAGTATTAGTCCATTATTTTCCGTTATACTTCCCCGTACTCCATTAGAACTGGACATGCTAGAAACTTCACTATTAATATCAATATCAGAAGTTCCTCCTTTTAAAATTTGTTTACCTAATATTACTCCATTATTTGTTGTTATATTCCCATACACTCCATTAGCACTATTATTCGAACTTGCCATAGCAGTAGCACTACTATTAAGAGTATTTCCTCCAGTAACTTCTGCAGCACCTAATATTATTCCATCATTTGTCTTTACATTTCCAAGTACCCCGTTAGCAGTAGAAAAAATAGAAACATTTGAATCATATTTAGTCGAACCCCCAACTAAAGTTTCCTTACCTTTAATAGTTCCATTATTTATTATAGTATCTTTTAATGTCAACTCTATTCCATTTCCATTTTTTTCTTTACTAATAATTTCATCATTTACTATTTCTGCACCATATCCCAACATTTTTACTAATAAAAATATTGCAAGTGGAGCTATCGGTATTCTTGATTTTTCTTGTAATTTTACCGCCGTCGTTTTATCTTTCTTCATAAATACCTCCCTAGAGTTACCCCTTTTTTTATACTCGTTGATCACTACCTCAAATATTCTATATTATTTAAATAATATTTTTTTCTTATTTAGGACACTAAAAACATATAAAGTGGTTATTTAATTTTTTTTTATAATAAAAAAAAATAGGACTTATCATCCTATTTTTATAGTATAAATATATAATCTATTTGAGTTTATTTGAATTTATTTCAAGCTATTTTTATCTCTAATTCCCAAATCTATCTAGAGATTTTTCCTGCACCATTTTCTATAAGATTTCTCACTTCATTAACAGATACTAAATTAGCATCTCCCTTAATAGAGTGCTTTAAAACTGAAGCTGCAACTCCAAATTCTACTGTACTTTGAGGATCCATATTCTTAAGAATTCCGTAAAGTGTTCCAGCTGAAAAAGCATCTCCTCCACCTACTCTATCTAGTATATTAAAATTATATTCTTTTGATTTATAAAGTGCTCCACCAGTATAAATATAACCTGCCAAATCATTATTATCTACTGAATTAATATTTCTTTTTGTTGCGGCAAAATATTTTATATTAGGGTATCTTTTTGAAATTTCAGAATAGTAAGCTTTTAATAATTCTTCATGAGTTTTTATATTAGATTTTTCAATAGAAATCTTTAAAATGTTCTCAGCATCTAAATGCCCAGCAAAACAAATATCTATATATGGTAAATACTCTTTAAAAGTTTCACCAGCTTCTTCAAGAGTCCAAAGTTTTCCTCTATAATTAAAATCAAAACTAACTAAAATTCCCATTTCTTTTGCTTTTTTTGCAAGAGCTAAGTTTAGACTTTTACAATTTTCAGAAAGTGCAGGGGTAATCCCTGAAATATGTATAAGTGTTATATCTTTTAAAGCTTCTTCAAAATTTATCTCATCAAGAGAAATAGTTGAAAAAGATGAATATTTTCTATCATAAATAACACTAGAACCCCTTGTTCCATTCCCTACTTCT
Organism: uncultured Fusobacteriaceae bacterium; assembly: GCA_947072715.1. The sequence goes on from CAMTJB010000206.1 coordinate 2,485, forward strand.
AAGTAATAAGTTCCAAGTCTTTCTCCACCTAAAACAATATTCTTAGTTTCAACTTTATTTGCTCTTAAATATCCAAGTATTGCATCTCCCAATGGGTTATTAGGTATTTTAGATATAAAGCTAGTTTCAATCCCAAAGTTAGCAAGAGAAACTGCAACATTTGCTTCTCCCCCTCCATAGTCTGCTTGGAATGCTCCAGATTGAATAAATCTTTTGTTTTCCATAGTAGATAATCTAAGCATTATCTCCCCAAAAGTAGCAACTTTAGCCTTCATCTATTTTTTCATCTCCTCTCTAGCAACTTTAACTTTCTCAACAAAAAGTTTTGCAGTAGCAGTAATATCTTCAGATGGACCAGAAGCAAGCTTTCCTCCTGCACCCACAGCAACCACTCCATTTTTTATCCATTTATCAACATTTTCAGGAGAAACTCCACCTGTTGGCATAATATTAACTTGTGGTAATGGAGCTTTAACTGCTTTTATAAAATCAGGACCAAAGGCAGATCCAGGGAATAATTTGATTATATCGCAACCAAAAGACATAGCTTTAACCATTTCTGTAATAGTCATGCATCCTGGCATAT
>CAMTJB010000207.1 GCA_947072715.1 uncultured Fusobacteriaceae bacterium
TACCATAGGGAACACTTTTCGTCAACACTTTTTTTCATTTATTTCTCTATTTTTTTATTTTTTCTATTTCCTATTTTTATTTCTTCATTATAAAACACTATTTTTCCTTTGAAACTACTAATTTTTTTAGATTTTTTTATTATTAACTTTATTTTAAAGTAATCCTAAATTCTTCATAACTAATATTCCTAAAAAAATAGTTACAATACTGACAGAGGTTGTAAAAACAACTATTTGACCTGCCAATTCTCCATCTCCACCCATTTGTTGTGCCATATTAAAAGAGGAAACTGCAGTGGGAGCTCCAAAAATTACATAAATTATCAATAACTTTATTCCTGTAAATCCAGCTATTGCCCCTAGAGTAACAAATATCAATGGGAAAAGTATTAATTTTAAAACTACAATTCCCATTGTTAGTTTAAAATATTTTTTAACAGAACAAAATTCAAAACTTCCACCTAGAAGCAATATTGCTAAGGGAGTAGCTACTTTAGCAATATCATTTATTGTTATTCTTAAAAAATGAGGCAATGTTATATGGGTTTTTAACACTAAAACACCTAACATTGCTCCAATTATTAAAGGATTTTTCAAAATCTCTTTTATTATATTCAAATAATTAATCCTAGAATTTCTAAAAAGCTCCAAAGATATAACTGCCAAAACATTAAATACAGGTATAACAAAAGCTATTATAATAGCTACTGTTCCCACTTCTGATTCTCCAAAAATACTAGTTGCTATGGGCAATCCCATTATGACAAAATTTGTACGGAACAATCCTTGAATTATAACTCCAACCTTCTTATTATCTTTTTCTATTCTAGGAATAAAAATTACTAAAAAGAAAAATAAAGCAATAATCATACTTACTATAAACAAAGTAAACCTTTTATCAAAAACTTCATTCAAATCAGTTTTATATATAGAATTAAATAGATGCAAAGGTAAAAATACTTTAAATACTACATTATTAAACACTTTTAAACTTTTAATATCGTACACTTCATATTTTTTTAACAAATATCCCAACACCATAATAATAAATAAAGGCAACACTACATTTAAAGATATAATTATATTATCCAAGAATTCCTCCTATGTTACTGCTTATAAATTATATATCTTCTGAAATATCTAAAGTTGCTATTCCATTTAGATCTAATTTTGCAAAGGCTTCTTTCCCTCTTGTTTCCAATTTATAATACGCTGCCATAGCTATCATAGCTGCATTGTCTGTACAATAAACCATTTTAGGATAACTTACCTCAACTCCAACTTTCTTTCCTCTTTCTACAAGTTCACTTCTTAATAGTGAATTGGCAGCAACTCCACCTGCAATTACAACTCTTTTAACATTTAAGTCTTCAGTAGCCTTTAAAGTTTTCTTACATAGAATATCTACAGCTTTCCACTGGAAAGAAGCAGCCAAATCCTCTTTCTTAAACTCTTCACCTTTCATTTTGCTTTTATTAACAAAGTTAATTACAGCTGTCTTTATTCCTGAAAAACTAAAATCATATCCAGAAACTTTTGGTTCAGTTATTTTTAAAAAGTCTTTATTTCCCTGGTAATACATCTTATCTACAATAGGACCTCCTGGATAACCAATACCCATAACTCTTGCTATCTTATCGTAAGACTCTCCAACTGCATCGTCTAAAGTAGAACCTATGTTCTTAAAGTTATGTTTTTCATCTATATATACTATATTAGTATGTCCACCTGAAACTACTAAAGCTATACAAGGTAGTATCACCTCATTTTCTATAAAATTTGCATATATATGTGCTTTTATGTGATGAACAGGAATTATAGGAATATTATGTCCATAAGATAGCCCTTTTGCAAAAGATACTCCCACTAATAAAGCTCCTATTAATCCTGGAGCATAAGTTACAGCTATATAATCTATGTCCTTCATACTTACTTTTGCTTCCTCTAATGCTTCTTCTAATATTGCAGCTATATTCTTTATATGATGACGAGAAGCTATTTCTGGGACAACTCCCCCAAACTCTTTATGAATTTCTATTTGAGAAGATATTTTATTAGTTAATACTTCTTTTCCATCTTTTAATATAGCTATAGATGTCTCATCACAAGATGTTTCTATTCCTAAAATTATCATCTATAATTCCTCCTAAATCTCTTTACTATTATACATCGTTCTTACTTTTTCTTCTAAAACCTCATTAATATTTTTTAACTCTTCCTCTGTTAAGTCATCTACTTTTATAGGTTTTCCTATGTGTACAACGATTTTACACCCTAATTTCATAGCTTTCTTTCCCGGTTCTTGAATTAAATCACTTCCTCTTATAGCCATTGGTACAACATAGCCTTTCGCCTCTGTAACTAATTTAAAACTTCCTTTTTTAAACTCATTTTCTCCAAAACCTACTTTTCTTTTTCCTTGAGGAAAAATACATAAAGGATGACCCTGCTTTACCAGTTCCACTCCTCTTCTTATCCCTTTTATTCCTTCTCTTGGATTTATTCTGTCTAAGAATACTCCTCCACATTCAGGAATCCATCTTCCAAAAAATGGCCAAGTTTTCATCTCTTGTTTAGCAACAAAAGATATATCCATACTTCCAGATAATGCATCTATTACTAAAGGTATATCTAAATTACTTGAGTGATTAGCAATAATAACTACACCTTCTTTTGTATCTAAATTTCTAAACATCTCTTCATCTTCATAAATTATCTCTTTTTTTATCATTAACGCTTTTACCATCCATTTAGAGACTAATCTCATCTGATGTCTAGCATATTTTATTCTTTCATAAGATTCCATTGTTTTTAGCTTTGGAAAATATAACAGAGTTACAAAAGAGAACATACAAAACGTCGTTAACGTAATCATAATTAAACCTATCATTATTTCCTCCTATCTAGTACCGTCTTTATATTTTTATATTCAAAACCTTTTCTCATTAAAGTTATAATAACTTTATCCAAAGGCTTATCTTTCATTTTTTCTAAATTTTTTTCTATTTCTTGAAATTCATTATCAATATTACAATCTAAAAATTCTTTTATAACAGAATTAGATACACC
>CAMTJB010000208.1 GCA_947072715.1 uncultured Fusobacteriaceae bacterium
ACCTTACGAAGATCAACTAGGACCTACCTATGTAAATCTAGTTCATGCTGGTGAAATTTCAGGTACTTTAGGAAAAACCATGAGTGAAATAGCTGACCTTCTTGAGAAAAATTCTGAAATAAAACAAAAGATAAATAGTGCCTTAGCTTATCCAATTGCAGTTTTAAGTATAACGGTTCTTATTAGTTCATTTTTAATAGTTTTTGTTCTTCCTTCATTTGTAAAAATGTTTACAGATTCAGGAGTAAAATTGCCTTTTTTAACGCAATTATTACTTGATATTAGTAGCTTTATTCGAAGTAATTTTATTATTCTTATCATTCTTATTTTCTCTTTTGTTGTATTTTTAAAAAAATTTTTATCAACAACAAAAGGAAAAAAAATAAAAAACAGAATATTATATCGTATACCAGTTTTTGGAAAGCTAATCCTTGAATCAGTTACACTTCGTTTTACTCGTACACTAGCTACTTTATTAGAAGCAGGCGTTAGCATATTAAAAAGTCTAGAAATTGCTGCAGTAAGTGTGGGAGATCCTCTTTTTACTGAAAAAATATTAAAAGTAAAAGAGGAAGTTCAATCTGGTATTCCTATTTCTTCCTCTTTAAATCGTACTAATTATTTTTCAATTGCAACTATTAGCATGATTAATGTAGGTGAAAAATCCGGAAGAACCGTTATAATTTTAAAAAAATTAGCCAGCACAAATGAAAAGCATTTTGACCAATTCGTAAAGGGGGCGATAACTTTAATAGAACCATTAATAATGATTTTTATGGGAGTTATAATAGGAAGTGTTGTTTTAGCTTTATATCTACCTATGTTTGATATGATTAGTGCTGTTAAATAGCTTCTATCTTTTCATTCATAAGAATGTATGAGTATTTTAATTTATTTAAGGGGGAATTAATATGAAAAGAACGAATAAAAAGGCAAAAGGTTTTACTCTAGTAGAGTTAGTTGTAGTTGTAGCAATTATAGGGGTTTTAGCATCTATAGTTACACCAAGATTTAGAGTTTCTTTAATGAAATCAAAGGATGCTAGAGTTTTAGCAACTCTTCACACATTAAAAACAGCAGCAAATGTTTACTATGCTGAAAAAGGTACTCTACCATCAGGAGCTGTTCCTACTAATGGTCAAGTAATTACAGCTGCTGATTTAGTTAGATTGCAAAATGCAAATTACCTAAGTGAGCAGGATGTTAAAAAATTAACATTAGGAAAAACTGATTCAACACCTGTACTTATGGCTGCTGGAGTTGTTCAAGATGCCAATGTTATTAAAAACTGTATTTTAAACGCTGACGGAACTTATTCAGTTGCTACAAATCCAGACTTTACTCCAGGTTTTGTAAAATTTATTTGGGATAATGATGGAATAGGTCTTAGCATAGTTGGATTAGATTCTAAAGGACAAATTCTTACTACAGCTGCTGATACTGGATGTAGACTTTGGGCAGATAAAGTTAATTCTAACAATAATAACAGCAACAATGGTAACAATGGTAACAACAATGGTAATAATGGTAACAATGGCAATAACAATAATAACAATAGAGACAAAGACAAAGACAAAGACAAAGATAAAGATAATAAAAATAATTAAATTACATAATAAAATTTTAAGGGAGGTTCCTATAGAAATAAACTTACTTTAAAATAAGAGAAATCGTAGTAAAATTGAGGCGAAAGCCTCTTTTTTATTGTTATTTCTTCTATATATACTCTAATTTTTTAATTATAAGTTAATTATATCTCTAAAAATTTTATTTGCATAATCATATTATTTATGATAGGATAGCAAAAGTATAAAAATAAAAGGAGGAAAAAAATGGAGTACTTTAAGTCTGTAAAAATTAAGTTTAAAGAAAAATGCAAACTATTTTTAGTCTTATTATCTATTTCATTTTTCAATCTATTTCATTTTTCAAAAATATATATATTACATTAGGGATGTTAACTATTTTAATCCAATAGTTAGCAATCCCTATTTTTTTTAAATTTTTTTAGGAGGAATATTAATATGACGCAAATTGACAAGGACTATTCATTAACAGAAGTAACACCAGAAGGGAGAAGAGGACCCGTTGCAATGTTTGCAATAATGCTTGGATTTACTTTCTTTTCTGCAAGTATGTGGACTGGTGGAACACTAGGAATCTCTCTTTCAGTTCCTGATTTCTTTAAAGCTATTATAGTAGGTAACTTAATTCTTGGAGTTTACACTTCTGCTCTAGGGTACATTGGAGCTAAGACAGGACTTTCAACTCACCTTTTAGCAAGATACTCATTTGGAGAAAAAGGTTCTTACTTAGGATCCTTTCTACTAGCACTAACTCAAATAGGATGGTTTGGTGTAGGAGTTGCAATGTTTGTATATCCAGTAAGTAAAGTTTTAAACTTACCACTTTACATGCTTGTAGGTATCTCTGGATTCCTTATGACTTTAACAGCTTATTTCGGAATTAAAGCTGTTACAATTCTAAGTGCTATTGCTGTTCCTTCTATTGCTATTTTAGGTGGAACATCAGTTCTTAAAGCTGTAGACAGCGTTGGTGGATTTGAAGGACTTGCACTTATAAAGACTACTGATACAATTGGTATAGTGACCGCTATTTCAATGTGTATAGGTTCTTTCATAAGTGGAGGATCTCTTACTGCTGACTTCTCAAGATTTGCAAAAACTACAAAAATTGGAGTTTTAAGTACTGCTATTGCATTCTTCGTTGGAAATTCACTAATGTTTATCTTTGGTGCTGTTGGAGCAAAAGTATTTAATACTGCTGATATCTCTGAAGTTATGTTTGCACAAAATTTAATAATACCAGCTATCATAGTTTTAGGATTTAATATATGGACAACTAATGATAATGCTCTTTACTCTTCAGGGCTTGGATTCTCTAATATTACAAAAATATCTAAAAATAAATTAGTTTTAGTTAATGGTTTTTTAGGAACACTATTTGCTCTTCACCTTTATAACAACTTTGTTGGATGGTTAGGTTTATTAAATACTCTACTACCTTCAATTGGTGCAATTATCATTG
>CAMTJB010000209.1 GCA_947072715.1 uncultured Fusobacteriaceae bacterium
AATCTTCTATATGTTATTGCTCTATCATTATTCCAAGAGTTAAATATTGCATCTACAGCCATAAATAATTGCTCTTGTGGTGTTTCTGGGAACTCTGTTCCATGCTCTCTCTTATAGAAATTTTTAAATTCTGCTATAACTTTCTTATCTAACTGCTCTTGAGTTAAATTTTTATTCTCTTCAATTATTCTATTTCTTAACTCTACAAATCTGTTTTTGTCTATTCCAACAACTATATCAGAAAACATTTGAATAAATCTTCTATATAGATCATATACAAATGGAGCATCATTAAACCTTTTTATCATTTTTTCTGCTGTAATATCATTTAAACCTAAATTTAAAATTGTATCCATCATTCCTGGCATTGAAACTGGAGCTCCAGATCTTACTGAAACTAATAAAGGATTCTCTCCTTGAAAATTTTTACCTGTTTTTTGCTCTAAACCTGCGATTTTTTCCATAACTTCTTTCTTTAAATTTTCATTTAAAGTCTGACCGTTTTTTAAAAATTCATTACATGCCTCAGTTGAAATAATTATTCCACTTGGGATAGGAAGACCTATTTTTACCATCTCTGATAAATTTGCACCTTTTCCCCCTAATAAGCTTTTTTTATCTTTTCCACCCTCTTCAAAGTAAAAAACTCTTTTCACAAAATCCTCCTTAATAACCTTAAATTTTTTATTTAATTTCCTTAACTTTATAATTATCTATATATACTAAATACTTTTTGATTTTCTTGATTTTTTATTATATTTTTTATTTATAACTATGCTTCTGCTAATACATTTTTTTGTAAAAGTCCCATTAAAAGCTTTGTTGTATTTGTTTTTGTAAGTCTTCCAACTACTTTATATATTTTTTCACCTTTTTGCTCAACAACTCTAATTACTGGTAATGAGTCCACTTGATGTTTTATTATTTTCTTTACACCTGATAAGATTGTTTCATCCTCTTCAACATAGATTACATTAGGCATTCTAGTCATAACCATGCTAACTGGTATCTTATTAATATCTGTTTTTCCTATTGCTGTTTTTAACAAATCTTTTCTAGAAACTACACCTACTAAAGAATCTTTTTGCACTACAAACATGTTTCCTACATCCTCTGTAAACATATTTACTATAGTGTCATAAACTGAAAGATTTAAATCTATAACAATTGGAGAGCTCATTATCTCCTTTATATATTTAAATTCTTGCTTTTCTTTATAATAGTAACCTTTTTTTACTTTTGATTCTAAAATGTTCTCTTTAATTAATATTGAAAAATCTGTTCTCAGTGCAGATCTAGTCAATCCTAATTCTTTTGCTATATCATCGCCCTTTATAGGTTGATTCTTTCTTACAATTTCTATTATTTTCTTCTGTCTCTCTGTCACAGATATATCCCCCTTATTTAAATGTACACTTGTTTTAAATCATGTTTATTTAACTTTTACTGTATTTAATAATATATATATCATATAAAAAAACAAAAAGCAACACTTTATTTGTTAGAGTGTACACTTTAATAAAGTTATTTTTTGTTGCTTTTGCAATAGTATATAATAAAAAAACATAGTATAATATACTGCAGTTACAAATAAATTTTTAAGGAGGGGAGCTTAATTAATATAAAAGATATTATAAATAAACTTTACTTAACAAATAACGCCTCTGAAAATGAGTTGCTTTTTTTACTTAATAATTTAGATATAGATTCCAAAAATTATTTATTCGAAAAAGCTTATGAAACTAGGTTAAAGACTTATGGAAATACTGTTTATTTAAGAGGACTTATAGAGATTAGTAGTTATTGCAAAGCTAATTGTATGTACTGTGGATTAAGAATTGATAATAAAAATGCCCAAAGATACAGATTAAATAAAGAAGAAATTTTAAGTTGTTGTGAAACAGGCTATGCTTTAGGATTTAGAACCTTTGTAATGCAAGGGGGAGAAGATGCATATTACACTGACGACCTTCTTACTGATATTATAAAAAATATTAAAATAAGATTTCCTGATGCTGCTGTAACTCTTTCTCTAGGTGAGCGTTCAAAAGAGAGTTATCAAAAGCTTTATAATGCTGGAGCTGACAGATACCTTTTAAGGCATGAAACAGCTACAAAAGAACTTTACGATTCTGTTCATCCTGGTATGAGCTTTGAAAACCGTAGAGAGTGTCTAAAAAATTTAAAAGATATAGGTTTTCAAACAGGGGCTGGTTTTTTGGTAGGTTTACCTAATCAAACTAATAAAGATTTTGTTAATGATTTAATATTTATAAAAAAATTAGAACCTGAAATGGTTGGAATAGGACCTTTTATTCCACAAAAAAATACACCACTTTCTCATATATCAAGTGGAAATGTAGATACTGTAATACTTATGTTAGCTTTAGTTAGACTTTTACTTCCAAATGTTTTACTCCCTGCTACTACAGCACTAGGAACATTGGATCCTAAGGGAAGAGAAAAGGGATTCAGAGTTGGAGCAAATGTAATTATGCCTAACCTTTCTCCTTTTGAAAATAGAGCTAAATACGCCCTTTATGATGGGAAGGTTTTTGTTAATGATGAAGCAGCTGAAGAGCTAAAAAAAATAAAACAAAAAATTGCTGAAACAGGTTTTGAAGCTGTTATGGTAAGAGGAGATAATGTACAATGGAAAAGGAAATAAACTTTATAAATCACGAAGAGATTTACTCACTTTTAGAGAATAATTCTAATGTTACAAAAGAGGATGTTAAGAACGTATTAGAAAAAGCTAAAAGAAAAGAAAAAATAACTCCTAAAGATATAGCTACACTACTATCTATATCTGATGAAGAGCAATTACAAAACCTTTATGCACTTGCTGGTCAAATAAAAAAAGATATATACGGAGATAGAATTGTTGTTTTTGCTCCACTTTATGTTAGTGATTATTGTGTAAATAACTGTACATACTGTGGTTATAGAAGAGATAACAAATTTGCTAGAAGAAAACTTACTAGAGAGGAAATTCAAGAAGAGGTTAAACTATTAGAAAAAATGGGACACAAGAGACTTGCT
>CAMTJB010000210.1 GCA_947072715.1 uncultured Fusobacteriaceae bacterium
TAACTATATTGTCAGATATTTTTACATCTTCACTATAGTCTACTGAAGCACACCATAATCTTAAAATGTCTGCTCCATATACTTTTGTAATATCTTCTGGTGCTACTACGTTTCCAACTGATTTAGACATTTTTCTTCCATTTCCATCATTAACGAATCCATGTGTTAAGATAGTTTTAAATGGGGCATCATGTGTAGATCCTATTGATGTTAATAAAGAAGTTTGGAACCATCCTCTATGTTGATCTGAACCTTCTAAATATAAATCAGCAGGTCTGTGTAATCCTCTTGTCTCAAGTACTGCTCTATGAGAAACACCAGAATCAAACCAAACGTCCATTATGTTAGTTTCTTTTCTAAGTTCAACACCTTTTAAATTATGTTTAACTAATAGTTCCTCTCCAATTAACTCTTCTGCTGTCATTCTTACCCAAGCATTTGTTCCTTGAACTTTTACTATTTCTATTACTCTGTTTATTATTTCTCTATTAAATATCTCTGCTCCAGTTTTTTCATTATAGAAAATTGGAATTGGTACTCCCCATGTTCTTTGTCTTGAGATACACCAGTCTGGTCTTGACTCTAACATTGAACCTATTCTGTTTCTACCCCAAGCTGGAATGAATTCTACAGAATCTAGAGCTTTTAAAGCTTTCTCTCTTAAATCAGAACCTTCAGCTTTTACAAACCATTGCTCAGTTGCTCTAAATATTACAGGAGTTTTAGTTCTCCAGTCATGTGGATATGAATGCTCTATTTTAGCTTCGTGTAATAAATGTCCGCTTGCTGCTATATCTTCACAAATAAATTTGTTTGCTTTTGCATAGTAAAGTCCTGCATATTTTCCAGCTTCTTCTGTCATTACCCCTTTATTGTTTACTGGTGAAATAACTGGAAGTCCATATCTTGTTCCTGCAACGTAGTCATCTTGACCGTGTCCTGGTGCTGTGTGTACACAACCTGAACCTGCTCCTAAAGTTACATGGTTTCCTAAAATAACCATACCATTTCTATCTAAGAATGGGTGCTTATATGTAACTCTTTCTAAAGCGTCTCCTAAGAATTCTTTTATTAATTTATACTCTGTAATTCCCATTTCAGAAAAAGCTTTATCTGCTAAATCTTTAGCTAAAATTAAATTTCCTTTTTCTGTTTCATAAACACCGTATTCAAACTCAGCATTTAAACAGATTCCAGTATTTGCTGGAAGAGTCCATGGAGTTGTTGTCCAAATTACAAAAGAAGCTGCGTCTAAAGCTAATTTTGCTAAAGCGTCAGCATTAGCTTCCATTTTTACATATACAGATGTTGATGTATGGTTTTTATATTCAATTTCAGCTTCTGCTAAAGCAGTTTCTGATACTGGTGACCAGTATATTGGTTTTAATCCTTTAAAGATGTACCCATTCTCATATAATTCTGCAAAAACTTCTAATTGCTTTGCTTCATATTCAGGCATTAAAGTTAAATATGGATTTTCCCAATCAGCCATAACTCCAAGTCTTATAAATCCTTCTTTCTGAATTCCAACCCATTTTTTAGCATATTCTGCACATTTATCTCTAATTTCATCTTGAGTCATAGATTTCATTTTTTCCCCTAACTCTTCTGAAACTTTATGTTCAATAGGTAATCCATGAGTATCCCATCCTGGAATATAAGGTGCATTGTATCCTGTTAATCTTTTATGCTTTAAAACTATATCTTTTAATATTTTATTTAATGCGTGACCTATATGAATATTTCCATTTGCATATGGAGGTCCATCATGTAAAATAAATTCTCTTCTTCCCTCTATATTTGTTTTCTCATAAATTTTGTTCTCGTTCCATCTAGCAATATATCCAGGTTCCTTTGAAGGTAAATTCCCCTTCATTTGAAAATTAGTTTTTGGTAGATTTAGTGTAACTCCGTAATCTTTTTTTTCCATTTAGTATTTTTCCTCCTTATATGCATTTAAAGTTATTTTTACGTCTGTTCCTTCTCTATATTTTGAGAAGAATTTTATTACTCCTTGGTGCTCTTTTATTACTCTATATACTAATGACAGCCCAAGTCCTGGTGGATTCCCATCTACAGTTAAAAATGGCTCGTATATTTTTTCTAATTGTTCTGGTCTTATTCCAATACCATTATCCATAATATTAATTCTTACTTTATCTATATTTTTATCTTTGGATATAATTACATTCATTTTTCTATCTAAATTCTCTATTTTTAAAAGAGCATAATATGAATTTTTCATTATTTCATAAAAAGCTTTCTTTAAATCTTGTCTATTCCCATAAATTTTTCCCGTATAATTTACAAATATAGATATTGTAATTCCTAATTTTTTAGAATCTTCATAAATTTCTTTTTTTATCTCGTTAAATATTGACTCTAAATCAATGTATTCTGGCTTAGTTATTCCTAACTCTGAATACTCCTTTAAAACTCTATTCTCTCGTCTTAATTTTTTAAGAAGCTCTTCTACTACCTTTATTTTATTATCAAGAGTTTTTTCATTTTTTCTATAACCATCAATCATAGAATAAACACTATGAATATATTTTTCTCTCTCTCCTAAAAATCTCTCTGTTAGTTTTCTAATAGTATTTTCTCTTTCATTATCTACTCTTTCCTCTTCTGTTATCTTATTGCTAATTCTTATTGTTAAGTTTATTATCAATAACTTTAGTAGTTCGTATTCATCTAAGGATATTTTCTTATCTTTTCCAAAGTAATCTACAACAACTACTCCATAATTTCTATTTCTAGCGTAGATAGGTAAAATCATAAATTTATCTATTCCTAACCCTTTAAAAAGAGTGTTTCCTAGCTCATACTTATAACCTTTTTCATTTAAATAAATAATTCTTTGATCTTTCAATGATTTCCCAATTAAATTATTAGCATCATAAGGTATTTTTATAGATTTTACAAGTCTATCTAACTCCTCAATTTGAAAAGAAAATCCAACTTTTGAATCCTGCAAAGATTTATTTTTAATACTATTATTTACTTGGAATTCTTCATATTTTGATTTGATTAATATT
>CAMTJB010000211.1 GCA_947072715.1 uncultured Fusobacteriaceae bacterium
GGGTATAGATATATCTTATCAACTAATCTTGATAGCTCCTCTTGTAATAAAATTATTTTTACAAATTCTTTTTCATCTTGCGATATTTTCCCTTTATACTTTGGAACTTCTCCCATCATTATTTTCATTTTCTCTACATCTCTACTCCAAGAGTCCCAGTCTGGATATATATCTTTTAAATTCCACTTATATTTTTTTTCAATATTATCTCTACTTAACATTTTTTTCTCCTTTTCTTCCATATTTTTATTATCTTTAACTAATAAAATTTCCTTTTGATTACTCTTCTTTTTAGATTCATCTTTAGAATTTTGTTTTTTCACAATATCATCGATATAATTATTTTTTTGGGCTATGAATACCCCATTTAATAGAGCTGCAACTACTAACCCAAGCAATATAAACTTTTTCATCAGTAACTCCTTTTTAACATTATATTTCATATAAACTTTATAACTTAATTTTAACACATTTTTATTAATTTTTACAATTAATCATTCTTTCACTATTTATTTTTCTTTATATTAAAAATTTTAAATTATAAATTTAATTTATTTGTTAAAAAAGGCTAAGTTACTGCAACTTAATTTTGCAGTAACTTAGCCTTTTTAACCTGATAATTATTTTATTTTAATGTTTATGTCCTGCATGAGAATCAACTGAAACATTTTGACCTGCATTTGATTCTACTAAATTAAACCAGAATTTAGGCGTTTCCAATGTTCCTGCAATTTTCTTTACTCTATCAATGTTATCAACTTTTGCACTTCCATTTTCAATTTCTTTTGCTAGTGTAGTCTTCTTTAATATTATATCATTAATTTTATCTCTTGTAATTTTTATAGTTGCTGTAGGATTAGCATCTTTTATCTCACGTATTTTTAAAGATGAATTGCTTAACTCTAAAGTATAATTCTCTTTTACATCTGTTACTTCTAAATTAACTATTTCTTTTATTCCTTCAGCTTTTTGAGGATTAACTGTTACAGCTAAATAATTTAAAAAATCTTTTAATGGAAGAACTTTTAACATTCCTTCTGACAATGTTTGCGGAACTCCTGCTGCCATAACTCCTTTTCTTAACTCTTGTGCTCCTGAAAGTAAATAAGCTCTCCAAGTTGCTGATTCAGCTTGATATCCAAGTTGTTCCATTGCATCTGCTTCTAAGTTTCTTGCTTCCTGATTTTTAGGATTAGATAGTACCACGTTATTTAATAACTCTACAGTCCATCTGTAGTCACCTGAATTAAAAGCTTTTTTAGCTTTTTTTATAACTTCTTTTTCTCCACCCATAGCTTTTACATATTTCTTTCCTAACTCCACTGGTGGAAGTTTATGTAAATTTGCTGGCGTTCCATCCCACCAAGCTCCAAAATAAAAATCATATACAGCTTTTACATTGTGATTTACACTTCCATAATATCCTCTGTTATAAAATTCTGTTTCTAAAGCTTTTGGTATTACTATTTCTTCTGCAATCTCTACTGGATTATACCCTGCATTTGCCATTCTTATAGATTGATCATGAATATACTTGTACATATCTCTTTCTTTTGTTAGTTTCTCTTTAATTCTATCATTACCAAATGTTGGCCAATGGTGAGGTGCCATCATAACTTCTGCTTTATTTCCTACGGCAACATACGCTTCATCTATAGCATTTGCCCATGCTAAAGCATCTCTTGTTTTTGCTCCTCTTAATGTTGAAAGGTTATGAAGAGTAGAACTAACTACTTCTGCTGGACAAAATGCTTTATATTTAGGAATATAGAACATAAATTCTGAAGGTGCTTCTGTTCCTGCTGCCATTATAAATTCCATCTCAATACCATCAATTTTTCCTTTTTCTCCTGTATTTGATATTGAATGACTAGGCTCTAATATTCCAATTGCTCCCACAGAAACTGCTTTTCCTAACCCTGCATCAACAGTTCCTTTCTCATCTCTTGGAAGTAAAGATCCGTACATAAACGAGGCTCTTCTTCCCATTGCATTTCCTGCCATTACATTTTCAGATATAGCTTCTTTAAAGAAATGAGCTGGAGCTAATACTTTTACTTTTCCAGATTTTACATCTTTGTCACTTACAATACCTAATATTCCTCCAAAATGATCTGCATGAGAGTGTGTAAATACAACTCCTGTTATTGGAAGGTCTGCAACGTGCTCTTTTAATAATTTATATGATGCTTCTGCTATCTCTGCTGCCATTATAAATTCCATCTCAATACCATCAATTTTTCCTTTTTCTCCTGTATTTGATATTGAATGACTAGGCTCTAATATTCCAATTGCTCCCACAGAAACTGCTTTTCCTAACCCTGCATCAACAGTTCCTTTCTCATCTCTTGGAAGTAAAGATCCGTACATAAACGAGGCTCTTCTTCCCATTGCATTTCCTGCCATTACATTTTCAGATATAGCTTCTTTAAAGAAATGAGCTGGAGCTAATACTTTTACTTTTCCAGATTTTACATCTTTGTCACTTACAATACCTAATATTCCTCCAAAATGATCTGCATGAGAGTGTGTAAATACAACTCCTGTTATTGGAAGGTCTGCAACGTGCTCTTTTAATAATTTATATGATGCTTCTGCTATCTCTGCTGATGTACATACATCTATTACAACCCATCCTTTGTCTCCTCTCATAAAAGTTATATTTGATAAATCAAATCCTCTTACTTGATATACTCCAGGAACTACTTCAAAAAGCCCGTGTATATTATTTATTTTAGCCTGTCTCCATAAAGATGGATTTACTGTATCTGGTGTTTCTCCATCTTTTGAAATAAATTTAAATGCATTAAAATCCCATACAACTTTTCCATTCTTGTCTACTATTTTGTCATTTGGCCAAGTTGCTATAAATCCTTTTGAAGCATCTTCAAAATCTCTTTTATCTTCAAAATTTAAAATTTCTTTTATTTTTTTATTCTCCTGCTTTGTAAATTTAGTTGCATCTTTTCTTATATCTTCAGCATTAGCTAACATAGAAATTGCTATCACCAAAACTCCTAATCTAATTTTTAAAC
>CAMTJB010000212.1 GCA_947072715.1 uncultured Fusobacteriaceae bacterium
TAACCGCTTGTTTTTTTAGTGCTTAGGGGGATTTTATCATATATTAAGGGAGGATATAATTGTCTTATTTTGATAAGTTATTAAAAAAAGTAAAATTGCAAAAATCAAAAATAGTTTCTGTTGCTTGTGCTGAAGATGAAGATGTATTAACAGCTGTGGAAAATGCTAGAAAAATAGGGATAATAAGTGCTGTTTTGGTTGGAAATAAAGAAAAAATAGTGGATATTTTAAAGCAATTAAAATATGAAGTAAGTAATTATGAAATTATAGATGTAAAAGACATGGAATTAGCATCTCAAGAAGCGGTTAAATTAGTTGCAGAAGGAAAAGCAGATATAGTAATGAAAGGATTAGTAGATACTTCGATTATTTTAAAAGCTGTTTTAAACTCAAAACATGGATTAAGAATTCAAGATAATTTGTTGTCTCATGTAGGTATTTTTTTTAATCAACATTATCATAAAGCTTTTATTGTTACAGATGCTGCAATGAATATAGAGCCTACCTTAGAAGAAAAAATTAAAATTATAAATAATGCAGTAAAAATATCTCAAGATTTAGGAGTTGCTATTCCAAAAGTTGCATGTATTTGTGCTAAGGAAAAAGTTTCTTTAAAAATGAAAGCAACTATTGATGCAGATAAATTGCAAAAGATGTGTGAAAATGGAGAAATAAAAAATTGTATAGTTGGAGGTCCTTTTGCCTTAGATAATGCTATTTCAAAAGAAGCAGCTATCCATAAAGGAATCACACACACTGTAGCAGGGGATGCAGATATTTTACTGATGCCTCAGATAGAAAGTGGAAATGTCCTTTATAAGTCATTGACGTACTTAGCAAAATCTGAAAGTGCAGCTTTAATAGTAGGAGCAAAAGCACCAATTATTTTAACTTCTAGAGCAGATAGTGAAGAAACAAAATTTAATTCAATATTGTTAGCATTAGCTTTTAATAATATAGATGATTAATATAAATAATGGAGGAATAATACAAATGAAAATTTTATCGATAAATCCAGGTTCTACTTCTACTAAAATTGCTGTTTTTGAGGATGAAAAACAGATAATGGAGAAAGTATTAAGACACTCTAGTATAGAGTTAGAAAAATATGAGGATATTTATTCACAAAAATCATTTAGAAAAGAAGTAATATTAGAAGCGTTGAAAGAGGTTAATATTTCCATAGATTCTTTAGAAATTGTAGTTGGACGTGGAGGATTATTGAAACCTATTGAAGGTGGAACATACTTGGTTTCAGATAATATGTTAAAAGATTTAAAGAAAGGTATATTAGGAGAACATGCCTCTAATTTAGGAGGAGCAATAGCAAAAGAGATAGCAGATACTATTGGGAAAAAAGCATACATTGTAGATCCTGTTGTAGTGGATGAATTAGATGAAATAGCAAGAGTTTCAGGTTTTGCTGAAATTGAAAGAATTTCAATATTTCATGCTCTTAATCAAAAAGCTGTAGCTAGAAGATATTGCATAGAAAATTCTGTAAAATATGAAGATAAAAATATTGTTGTAGCTCACCTAGGTGGAGGAATATCTGTAGGAATACATAAAAAAGGAAGAGTAGTAGATGTAAATAACGCTTTAGATGGTGATGGACCTTTTTCTCCTGAAAGATCAGGAGGAGTTCCTGTGGGACAGCTTGTGAAGATGTGTTTTTCAGGTGAATATACAGCTGATTTTATAAAGAAGAGAATAAAGGGTAACGGTGGAATAGTAGGTTATTTAAATACAAATGATGTAAGAGATGTTATAAAAATGATCGAAGAGGGAAATGAGAAAGCTAAGCTAATTTTAGATGCTATGTGTTATCAAGTAGCAAAAGAAATAGGAGCTGTTTCAACTGTTGTAGCTGGAAAAGTAGATGCAATAATATTAACAGGAGGGATTAGTTACTCTAAACTTGTCGTTGATAAAATATCTGATAATGTAAACTTTATTGCTCCAGTTATAGTATATCCAGGAGAGGATGAGATGAGTGCACTTGCACTTGGAGGACTTAGAGTTGTAAGAGGGGAAGAGATAGCAAAGTTCTATTAGTGATAAGTATTGAAAATATAAAGAGGGAAAGCTAAAAAATATATTAGAAAATTCTAATTTTACTTTTAGCTAATCCCTCTTTATAATTTATATACTTATAATTTTTAGTTATTTAAACTTTATCTTTTATTTTATTCAACTTCTTTTGTAAAAGAAAAATCTATAATTTTTAAGCCATCAACAGCAGCTGAGGTAATTCCTCCAGCATAGCCAGCACCCTCTCCTATAGGATATATACCTTTGATGTTAAGTGATTCCCCCAAAGAATCTCTAACTATTCTCACAGGAGCTGATGTACGAGTCTCAGGACCTATTAAGTTTGCTTTATCTGAAACGAAACCTTTGTGAATAGAGTTCCAGTGGTTAAGAGCAAGTTTCATATTATCAGTTATAAACTTAGGTAATAATTCATTTAAATTAGAAGGAGTAAGCTCCATTTCATAACTAGATTCTTGAACTTTAGTACTAGGTTTGTTATTTATAAAATCTATAGTATTTTGAAAAATACCAGTGTACCCTTTACCCATTTCATAAGCTTTTTTTTCAATTTTTTCTTGGAACTCCATTCCAGAAAAAAGATGATCTCCAAATTCATTTTCTTTTACAGTTACAACAAGAGCAGAGTTAGAAAAAGGTCTTTTTCTATCAGAATAACTCATTCCATTAACTAGAGTTCCTCCCTCTTGTGATGCTGCGTTAACAATAACTCCACCAGGACACATACAGAAAGAAAAAATACCTCTATCTTCAGCTTTATTGTTATAAGTTAAAGTATAAGTAGCAGTACCTAGAAGATCGTTGTCATGCTCTTTACCAAACATAAGTTTATCTATAAATTCTCTAGTATGCTCAATACGAGCTCCAACAGCAAAAGCTTTATTTTCCATTAAAATTCCATTTTTATGTAACATTCTATAAGTGTCTCTAGCAGAGTGACCAATAGCTAAAATAAGTTT
>CAMTJB010000213.1 GCA_947072715.1 uncultured Fusobacteriaceae bacterium
TTATAAAATTAGTCAAAAATAAAAAAAACAGATAAAAAGCCTATACTTTAGTCTTTTCATCTGTTTTATATTAATTTTTTTTATTATAAATTAATTTTAATTACTCAACTCTTTAACTAAATACTGCTTACATTTTCCATAAGCTTCATTATTTACATTAGCAATTATTTTTGTCCCTTCACCTTCAAACTCTTCACTATCTATAATAGAATTTCTATGAAGATATGCTACTACTGCTCCCTCTGAATAAGGTATTAAGTATTCACATTTCTTTATTGTTTTAGGCAGCATTCCACATAACATATCTAGTAATAATTCTAAATTGATATTTCTAAAAGCACTAATAGGAACTATAGGGTATCTTTTATACTCCTCTTGAAGTTTTAATATCTCTTCTTCAGAAGTTATATCTATTTTATTAAGAGCTAAAATTGTTGGTTTATCTCCAACTCCTAACTCTTCTAAAACCTCTTCAACAGCCTTTATTTGCTCTCTTACTGTTTCACTTGAAGAATCTACTACATGAACTATAACGTCAGAGAAAATAACCTCTTCTAGGGTTGATTTAAAAGCCTCAACTAAATCATGTGGAAGTTTTCTAACAAATCCTACTGTATCTGTTAAAGATGCTAATCTTTTATCTGGAAGTATTATAGAACGTGTTGTTGTATCTAATGTTGCAAAAAGTAAGTTTTCAGCAAAAACATTTTCTTTTTTTGTTGCGTTATCTCCAGGATATAGATCTACAATTGCATTACGAAGTGATGATTTTCCAGCATTTGTATAACCTGCAAGAGAGATTTTAGGTATTCCTGATTCATCTCTTCTCTCTCTTTGAACACCTCTAGTCTTTCTTATCTTTTCAAGCTCTTCTTTTAAATCATAGATATTTTCTCTTATTCTTCTTCTATCTATTTCTAATTTTTTCTCTCCAGGTCCTTTAGTTCCTATTCCTCCACCTGTTCTAGACATTATAGAACCTAGTCCTATAAGTCTTTGACTACGATACTTTAACTGTGCAAGTTCAACTTGGATCTTAGCTTCTCTTGTTTTTGCACGTCTAGCAAATATTTCAAGAATAAGTGTTGTTCTATCTATTACTTTACACCCTGTTACAAGCTCTAAGTTTTTAAGTTGTAATCCTGATAATTCCTCATCAAATATTAAAAGATTTGCCCCTTTTACTTGTTGTAATAAAGATAAAGATTTAGCTTTTCCTGAACCTATAAAAAACATAGAATCTTGTCTTCTCTTCTTCTGAAATAATTTGTCTATTACTGCTATATTACACGCCCTAGCAAGTTCTGCTAATTCATCTAAACTTTCTTGTGTATCTATTCCTACAAGAATTGCAATCTCATCATCAGACTCTATAACCTCTTTTTTTCTTAGCTCTTGCTCTACTGTTTCCAGCCTTTCTAAGAAATTATAGTTTTCTGCATCTTCAACTGATAAAGGTCCAATCTGCTCATAGCCTAAAACTCCATCAACTATATTACAAAATCCAGCATGAATACCATTAATCCCCTCTTCTGTTATTCCAACAGCAAGAACTGCATCTAGTTTTAACTTTATAAGAGCTGAAATATCAACACTTGAAAGGTTTGAATATCCACTTGGATGTGTATGAATAATTCTTACCCCTGAAAGTTTTCTTTCGCTTGTATTTAAAATAGGAAGTTGAACTGTTGAACTATCTCCTATAGAAACTTCAATAACTTTTCCTTTTCTATCTATGGCTACATTTATCTCTCTATTTATTCTAAAACTTACTTCTGAAATTTGATTTATTATCTCAGTAGAAAAAAGCTTACTTTTCTCTACTTTTATGTCATAAAGAGTTTTTAAACCATCTAAAACGTACTCTTTGATTCCCTCTATATTACCACTTACAACATTACTCATTATCTACCTCTTCTCTTTTTTCTATTCGTTAAAATATTCAAAGATTTTTTCAAAGACTATTAGAATATATTATCCTTTTACTTTAAATCCTTTTTCTGTTTTTTCTATTAATTCTTTCTTTAATAAAGAACCAATTGCTCTTTTAAATGCTTTTTTACTCATATCAAAGAAATCTTTGATCTCTTCAGGAGATGATGAATCATTAAATTTAAAAGCATCTTTTAAAAGTATCATTTTCTCTAAAATAAACTTTGAATCTTCATCCATTTGCTCACTAATAACAGCTCTTGGAGATAAATCTAATTTACCATCCTCTCTAACTCTCATAACTCTACCTGTAAAGTCATCTCCAACTTCATATTCTTTAAAGCATTCACTATTTGGAATTAAACCAAAGTATCTATCATCAACAGCAACAAATACTCCTATCTCTTCGTTAATATTATAAACAGTTCCCGTTACTGCATCATTTTTTTCATAATCTTTACAAGGTAATAAGAAATTATATATTTTCATTGTAGCTGAAACTCTACCTTTACTATCTTCATAAAGACCTACTAAATATCTTTTTCCTATTTCAACTTCACAATTTTGCTGTCCAATTGGTAGTAAAACATCTTTCATTAATCCCCAATTTAAAAATGCTCCAAGCTTCTCATTAATATCTACAACTTCTAATTTAGCTATTGTTCCAACTAAAGCTTCAGTTACTCTAAATGTAGCTGTTAATCTATCTTCAGAATCCTTATAGATAAGTACTTCAACTTCATCTCCCTCTCTTAAATCCTTTCCTTCTAATTCATTATTTGGAAGTAATATATTATCCTGTGAATCCTCAGTTCCACCATCTAAATATGCACCTACTTTTGAAAAGTTAACTATTTTTAATTTTTGTCTTTTTCCTATTTTAATCATTTTTCCTCCTAATTTATATTCAGTTTTTTTATCTCTTACAAATTTATAATAATATACTTTTGATTATCTTGAATTACTTAATTCTTCCAATTTTAGCAGCCTCTTAATCTCTTAACTAATTTATTCTATTCCAAAACTAATATTTTACTTTATTTTTTTAAGATAAGATAGTATTATTATACCATATAC
>CAMTJB010000214.1 GCA_947072715.1 uncultured Fusobacteriaceae bacterium
GATATTATTTTATTTACATCTGTATACTCAGGCTTCCATCCTAATATATCTCTTGCCTTTGTACTTGCCGCTACAACTGCTGCTGGATCTCCTTCTCTTCTTGGAACAAATACTGTTGGTATTTCATGTTTTGTAACTTTTCTAGCTCCATCTAACATTTCAATAACAGTAAATCCTGCTCCGTTTCCTAGATTGTATACTCCGCTAATGTTTTTCTCTAATGATTTTATTGCCAGTACATGAGCTCTTACTAAGTCAACAACATGAATATAGTCTCTGATTCCTGTTCCGTCCTTTGTAGGATAGTCATTTCCATAAACTTCTAACTTCTCTCTCTCTCCATTGGCAACTTGTAATAAAATAGGGATAAGAGCTGTTACTCCATCACCTCTTTGACCTATTGGATACTTCTCATGTGCCCCACCAACATTGAAATATCTAAAGATAGAGTATTTTACTCCGTAAGATTTAGCTGCATCAAATATAATTTTTTCAGCCATAAGCTTACTCATTCCATATGGATTAATCGGATTTTGTGGATACTCTTCTGTTACAAGTGCATCCCCTTTTACCTCTCCATAAGTTGCTGCTGTGGAAGAGAAAATAATATTTTTAACATTATGCTTATTCATAACCTCTATTAAATTCATTACTCCATAAGTATTATTTAAATAGTACTTATTTGGAAGAATACTGCTTTCTCCTACCTTAATATATCCTGCAAAATGCATTACTGCATCTATTTTATTTTCAATAAATACATTTTCAAAAGATGAAATATCTCTTATATCACCTAAATAAAATTTAGCTCTAGAGTCCACACTATCTCTAAATCCATTTTCTAAATTATCCAAAACTATTACATTGTAACCAGAATCTAAAAGTTCAACTACTGCATGACTTCCTATGTATCCTGCCCCACCAGTTACTAATATATTTTTCATTTCATCAACCCCATTTAAGTTTTTAAGTTTTCTTAAAATTATTTAGCTATCTTCTTTATATTGTACAATACATTAGGTTTTCCTTCAATTTTTTTTATAACAATGCTATTTTTCTAGTAAAAAATCAATTATATTGATATATTCAACTCTACTACCCCTCTTTATTGTACAATATAAAACAGGTATTTCCTAAAAGTTTTACGGCTAAAACCGTAAAACTTTTAAACGAAAAAGAGGCAGTAATTTCATTATTTGAAATTACTACCTCTAACTTCTTCTTCCCATTCAACATTTAAATCTTTTCCACTAAATGCTATCCCTATATTTATAATCTTTTTTACTTTATAATTTTTCATTTCTCTTCCATAATTTTTTTCTTTTATTTGAAGAAGAGCTTCTTCTACTTTTATTTTTAATTTTTCTTTATTTTTTACAAATTTAAACTCAAATATTATTCCGTGTTTCCCCTCTTCCCTAGGGTACATTATAATATCATATCTACCATCACCTGATTCTCTATTTGAGCTAATAATATACTTTTCTGATAAATTTATCAATAGTCCTATCATGAAATTATGATAATATTTTTCATTATCACCAACATCATGATAGCTAATTACAGATTTATAAACCTTTTTAAATTTACTAATAAATTTCTCTATATTTCCGTAATATAGTTCTTCCAGCATATTTAAATAATTTACAGAATCTCCACCACTATTTTCATTTATAAAAGTGTCTCCAAAAAAAGTTCTTACTTCTAAATTTGGAATAATTAAATTATATGTTGTTGCACCTGTTACTGTTGATACTCTTTTTGAATCATTAGTAACATATCCTGAGAATAGAAACAGTGACCATATTGTATCAATTTTATCTAATTCTTCATACACTATACTTTCAGTTACTTTCTTTTCTATAGTTTTTCCCAAAAATAAAGTTTCTAAATCCTCTAATATTTTACTGTTGTTATCTTTTAATATATTCTTTATCAGTTGGTTATCACTTGTATTTATCCAGTAAGCACATAATTTTTTTTGATTAGCAAAATTTATAATTGACCACGGGTTATAAATTTTTTCATTCCCAAAAGAGTAACCATTATACCATTTCTTAACTTCTTGAACTTTATAAATTAATCCATAATATTTCAAGAGTTCCTCTACTTCCTCCTCTTTTAATCCAAAATAATCATATCTCTCATCCAATATTGTTGCTACATCTAAATTATTTAATCCTGAAAATATACTTTCTTTAGCTACTCTTGTTATTCCTGTCATAATTCCAAATTCTAAATTCAAATTTCCTTTTAAGCTTGAACTTAATAAATTTCTAAAAAAAGTTATTGATTCATCATAGTATTTTCCAATAAATGCAGATGTTAAAGGCGTATCATACTCATCTATAATTATTATAACTTTTTCTCCATAATAACTACACATATAATTAGATAGTCGTTGAATAGAATTTGCAACGTCACTTTTTGTGCCTTCTTTTTTACAAATTTTTTTATATTGCTCTTGAGAAAAGTTATCTAATGATTTTATTATTTTTAAATTTTTTTGATATAAATCACATATTAAATTTTCTATTTGCTCATAACATCCTTCCCAAGTATTTGATCTAAAATCTTTAAAACTCATATATATAACAGGATACTTACCTTGTTCTTCTATATGGGAAGTTTTTTCTATCTTTAAATTTTTAAAAAGTTTCCTATTTTCATCTTTATTCTCTATATCAAAATAATATCTAAGCATACTCATATTAAGTGTTTTTCCAAATCTTCTAGGTCTAGGCATAAGTGTTACAGCAGCTCTATTTACCAGTATCTCTTCTATTAATAAAGATTTATCTACGAAATAAAAGTCATTTTCTATTATTACTTTAAAGTCATCTATACCAACAGGTAATTTTTTTCTATTCACTTCTATTCCTCCATTAAATTTTCTAATAAATCTTATTTTTACATATTATTAATTATACTCTATTAATATAATATATGCTATGTTTATAATTTTACAGTAAAATTTAAATAAAATTGTTATGATAAAAATAAAATAAA